>JBDHIM010000145.1:0-8026 GCA_039587445.1 Gemmatimonadota bacterium | reverse complement strand
CCGAGGGCTGCAGTCGAGCCGCTGACCCGGCCGCGAACACCCGAGAAGAGAATGGAGACCAAGCGACCGACGGTACCCGCGGCCGAGGAGGTCCTCGGCCTCTATTGCCCCGTGTTGGATCACGGCTTCGTCGCTCTGATCGACTACATGGGCACGGACGACAGCATCGAGCGGGCCGCCCGGGTGAGCTACGGCTACGGGACCCGGAAGCAAAGCCAGACGCGGGGGCTGATCCGCTACCTGCGCCGGCACCTTCACACGACGCCCAGCGAGATGGTGGAATTCAAGTTCCACTGCGCGATGCCGATCTTCGTGGCGCGACAGTGGATACGGCATCGCACGGCGTGCCTCGCCGAGGGCACAGAGATCTACTTTGATTTGCCGGGCGGGATTCGACGACGCGGCAACCAGCTGTACAAGCTGACTATTGAGGAGATTTGGCAACGATTTCAGCCCACCCGGAATCGCACCCGACCAGACAGACAAAGAAACCCGTTCTTCAAACGCGACCGGCTACGTGCCATGAGGTTGCGGCAGGCCAACGAAGAGACGCTACGAATCCAACATACGCATATTCGGGATGTTTTCCGAAACGGGCCAAAGCCAGTTTTTCGGATGGTGTTGGCGGACGGCAAGCAGATCGAGGCCACCGCTGACCACAGATTCATGTTCTCCGACGGCTGGCAGACGCTTAGAGAAGCGGTCGGACTGCACGAGAAAGCGAAAAAAGCCGTCTGGAATTCGGGCGATCACTACGTGCACGTCAACGGAACTAACGTGTCTGTGCCGCCCATTCATCGGGACAAGGAATGGCTCGCCGCACGTTATCGTAACGATGGCGCACGTATCGACAAGATCGCGACGGAGGCGGGTGTTTCCTATCACACCATCCGGAAATGGCTGCGAATCCACGGGTTGCAGAGGCCTCACAGATGGGCTGCTGGACACCGGCCTTGGAACAAGGGAAAAAGGTACGAGCTGGGTCCACGAGAGCTGAGTGATTCTTGGGTGCGTTCCAACCTAAGAGCCCGCTCCGGCAGTGCGTCGAATTTCTGGCGGGGTGGCAAGAGCACCGATCGCGAAGGGATCGGGCGCTGGACAACGCAAAGGGCTGTCAAGATTCACCGGCGGAACGGCTGGACGTGCCAGCTATGCCAGCGGCGAGCCCGGGAGCTTCATTGCCACCATGTGGTTCCGGTATGGGCCGACCCAACGCTTGCGCGCGATGAGGGGAACCTCACGACGCTTTGTGGCAAATGCCATCGCGAGATTGCGGGGAGAGAGCTCGAGTTCGTGGGACGATTGGGCGGTACGGCTGCACGCACCCGCTGGGAGCCACGACCGAGGTTCGCATGGAACAAGCTGACCGTCACAAGGCTGGTGCGAATCGAGCGTTTCGAATACGTAGGCGTGAAAGAGACGTACGATCTCGAGGTCGAGGGTCCATACCACAACTTCGTCGCAAACGGGATCGTGACCCACAACTCTGTGAACGAGTACAGCGGTCGGTACAGCCTGATGCCGCTGCTCTTCTATCGTCCGGAACAAACCCAGGTCGCGGCGCAGAGCGAGGCCAACCGGCAGGGACGCGATGTGGAGGGCGTCAGCGACGACGTCTACCGGCTGGCGGTCGAGCGCTGGGAGGAGGCGCGAGCGGCGGCCGCGGATGCGTACGAGTGGCTGCTCGCCGAGGACGTGGCCCGCGAGCTGGCCCGAATCGATCTACCGCTCTCCACCTATACCCAGTGGTACTGGAAGATCGATCTCCACAACCTCATTCACTTCCTCACCCTCAGGGTCGACCCCCACGCACAATGGGAGATCCAGCAGTTCGGTCGGGTGATGGCAGGCATGCTGAAGCGGGTGGCGCCGCTCAGCTACGAGGCGTGGATCGATTACCAGGTCTGCGGGAGCCGGGTGAGCCACGGCGAGCTCGAGGCGCTTCGCCGCTTACTCGAGGTTCGGGATGGAGGTCTCGCCGCTCGCGCGGAGGCCGACCCACTCGGACCGGAAGAGCTGGCGGAGGTCGGACTCTCGAAGCGCGAGGTCCGCGAGCTGCTGGACAAGCTGGAGCCGATGGAGCGTCCGGACTTCGAGCTGGACGTGGGCGCCCTCAGGACGCCGGAAGAGTTCGAGGAGAGGCTGGCTCGGGCGGTTCCGGGCGATTTCGAGTAGGGTCGGAGCCCGGCCGACGACGACGACCGAAGGTGAGGGCGATCAGCGACGGCAGGCGGGCGCCAGCTCGTGCGGGGTCAGGGAGCAGGTGTACAGGTTCAGCAGAAGAGCGACCGGAGCCACGGTTGGCTGGGCCGCCATTCGCGGCAGAACGTATCTGACGAACCGCTCGATTCCGGCCCGATCAAGCTCACCACGCCTCGCCGCCGCCCCGTTTATGCCGTAGCTGAAGTTGATCTCGGCGTAGAAGCGAGTCGACTCCAGGACGCTTCGCGTGTCCGGCGATACCACGACGCGGGAATCAACCTGCTGGGGCATGCTACCCGGCGGCACGAGGTCCGGCAGGAAGTAGGTCACCCAGCGGCCGTCGCTCTCTCTGAACACGTGCGGATAGAAGGTGATCTGCGGCGGCTCGAACGCGTTCAACGCCGTGATCAGGGCCATCGCCGCTCTCGACACGAACTCGTCCGCCGGAACGTCCTCGGGGTGGCTGGTGACGACGAACTCCTCGCTGCCCGGCGAACCCTGGACTGCCTCGTAGGCGACCATGAACCGCCGGTTCGGGAAATCCAGCGACCCGAAGAAGACTCGCCAGAGATCGTCATCGCGCCGGTTCGTGATGTACAGGGTGACTCGACTTGGCTCCGGATCCACGCGTTCGAGGGCCTGGAGCGCCTGTCTGAGAGCGAAGTTCTGCTCGGCGATGCGCCGGCCTTCAACCACGGGACGCTGCACGGTCTGCGGTACCGTGACGCCACGGACCTCTTGCCCGAGGCCCTGCGAGGCCACCAGCAGGAGGCCGGCCGCAGCGAGCGAGGTTTGCCCGTGACGGCGCCAAATCGGTAGGTGTTCTTTCTGGGACCGCTGGCTCATGAAGCGCCGACTCATCTGCAAGTCGATCTCGATACTCCGGGGCATGCCGTTCTGGCACGCTCCGCGTGCCGACGAAGAATAGGCTGGGCTGAGGCGCGGGACAACGTTATGCTCCTGCTATCTAGCCCTTCGGACCCCTCCCGGTTCCATCGGAGGGCCGTGCCTCACGAGCGCTCATCGGTCGCCCGCGAGCTCCAGCTGGGCCTGCAGGGGGACGCCCGCTGAGGCCTCGGGTCTCTGTTCAGCGACGTCCTCGCCGGCGGCCGAAGTCGCGGCCTCTTTGTCTTCAACATCGGACGCGCCCGTGGCTGCCACGTGGATCGCATTGACGACGGCGTCCACATCGATGTCCCGCAACACGCGAAGCGTCGCTGCACGTCTCGCGCGCGCCTTCAGTCGATCTCCGTCGCTGAAGACGAGCTCACCGGAGGCTAGCTCCCAAACCAAGCGGTCGTTCCCGTGCAGCTCCACCAGGCCGACCAGGTCGCCCACCTTCTCTAGGTCGGGCAGGATACCCATCCCCTTGCCCGCGCGGGATTGGAGTCTGAGCTCCGTGATCGGCAATCGCTTTCCGTGGCCCCGGCGGGTCGCCAGACAGAAGCTGGAATCCCGTCTCGGCACCACGGCCGCGACCACCTCATCTCCGGGGGCGAGGTCGATGGCGCGGACGCCGCGTGCGCCTCGACCCATAGGCCGGACCTCCTCTTCGGAGAACCGGATCGCCTGTCCGAGTCGGGTCGCCAGAACGAGCTCTCCCGATCCGTCGGTCACCAGTGCCGCTGTGACCTCGTCCTCGTTTGAGACACCGGCTCCGATGATGCCGTTCGCTCGGGCGTTCGAGTATTCCGACAGCTGCGTCCGCTTCACCTGCCCTCGGCGTGTGACGGTCACCAGATAGTGGTCCGTCCAGTTGTCGACCGGTGTCACGGCGATCACCCGATCTCCCTCGGCCAGGTCGATGAAATCGGCGAGCGCTCGGCCGCGGGAGCTTCGCGTTTCGAGAGGGAGCTCCGACACGGGAAGCGTGTGCACCGAGCCTGAGGCGGTCACGGCCATCAGGTGGTCTCCTCCTCGACAGAGAAACGCGCGACGCGCGAAATCGCCGACCCGACCCTCGAGCGCCTCCGCACCCGAGAGCCCGGCTCCGGCCCGAGCCGCAAGGGCCTTCACGTACCCCAGTCGACTGACGAGAACGAGCACGGCCCCGGAGGCACCGCCGGAGGGAAGGGGGAACCGGCCTCCTTCCAGGATCTCGGTGCGGCGACCATCGGCGTACCTCGTCGCGAGCTCGGACAGCTCACGCCGCAGGTGGCGCTTACGCTCAGTTTCCTCCTCGACGAGCTTCCGTAACTCCCCGATTCTCGTTCCGAGCTCATCCAGTTCCGCGTGAAGCTTGCGGTGCTCCAGGGTGGTGAGACGCGAGAGTCGCATCGCCAGGATGGCCTCGGCCTGAGGCACCGACAGTTTGAGTTCCTTCCGCAGCTTATTGGATGCCGACGCCGGGTCCCGGGAGCTCCGAATGATCTCGATCACCCGTTCTATCCGGCCCAGAGCGACCAGAAGACCCTGCAGCACGTGCGCGCGATCCTCCGACCGCTTGAGCTCGAAAGCGGCGCGCCGCCGGATCACGTCGAGGCGGAAATCGATGAACTCTCCGAGAGCCTCCTTGAGATTCATCTCTCGTGGCCGCCCCGCCTGCAGCGCGAGCATGATGACCCCGAAGGTCGTTCGAAGCTGGGTCTTCTTGAACAGCGCTTCGGTCACCTTTCGCGGATCCGCCTCCCGCTTGAGCTCAATGACGAGCCGCACGCCGTCCCGGTCGGACTCGTCCCGAAGATCGCTGATGGCGTCGGACCTGCCCTGCCGCACCATCTTCGTGATCTGCTCGATGACCCGGGTCTTGTTCACCTGGTAGGGCAGCTCGGTGACCACGAGCCGGCTCTTGCCGTAACCGCCCTCCTCCACGTGCAGGCGCGCTCGCATGTCCACCAGGCCGCGACCGGTCTCGTATGCCTGCCGGATCCCGTCACGACCGTAGATGTATCCGCCGGTCGGGAAATCCGGCCCCTGCACGTGCTCCAACAGGTCCGCCACTTCACAATCGGGGTTGTCTAACAACCGGTCTGCAGCCGCCAGAAGCTCGCGGAGGTTGTGGGGCGGAATCTTCGTCGCCATTCCGACCGCTATGCCGTCCGAACCGTTCAGCAGCAGGTGGGGGAGCCGGGCCGGCAGCGTCGTCGGCTCCTCGAGCCGGCCGTCGAAGTTGGGCCGCCAATCCGACGTGTCGAGATCGATCTCGGACAGGAGCTCGAGCGCGATCGGTGCCAGGCGGACTTCCGTGTAGCGATAGGCCGCCGCGCTGTCTCCATCGATCGAGCCGAAATTGCCCTGGCCGTCCAGAAGTGGATAGCGAAGCGAGAACTCCTGCACCATGCGCACGACGGTGTCGTAGACGGCGCTGTCGCCGTGAGGATGGTACTTGGCGAGTACGTCGCCGACCACGGCTGCACTCTTCTTGTACGGCCTGTCCGGCCGCAGGCCAAGCTCGTGCATGGCGTACAGGATTCGGCGATGCACCGGCTTCAACCCGTCTCGTGCATCGGGCAGAGCGCGTTGGACGATTACGCTCATCGAGTAGTCGATGAACGAGTCTCGCATCGATGAAGCGGGGCAGAATCCGCTCCTGCTGGAGGGAAGGCTTGACCACGGTCTTCAAACTCGGCGTGAAGGGTGATGGGTTGGTTTCGGTTCACTTTCGGTATAGCGGAAGATCCGATCCGGCGCAAACAGCGCGCTCCCGATGTGGCCTGAAGCGCCCGGCTCTTGCCGCGGCGGTGTCGGTCGCGTAATGAGCGGTTGCGGAGTTGCCCGGATCGGGCTGTCTAACCAAGCAAGGAGGGCCGGTCGTGGTCGATAGCAGTGATCTTCCGCTCGTCAGATCGGTCTTGCACCCCACGGATTTCTCCGCCGGGAGCCGAAAAGCGTTCGCCCATGCGCTGGCCATCGCGCTGATCCGGAAGACCAAGCTCACCCTTCTTCACGCCGGGGGTAAGAAGTCAAAGAGCTGGGAGAGCTTCCCGTCCGTACGCGGAACCCTGGAGCGCTGGGGCGTGCTCGAGCCCGGCAGCTCGCGTTCCGCCGTGTTCGACCAGTTGTCGGTGCGGGTGAAGAAGGTCGTGGTCCGCGAGAAGAACCCGGTGGCCGCATGCCACAACTACATGGTCGACCATCCGACCGATCTGATCGTTCTGGCGACTCGGGGACGCGGAGGACGCGCGCGGAGGCTCAGGCAATCCGTCGCAGAGGAGGTGGCACGGAGCTCAGATGCGATGTCGCTGTTCGTGCCGAGCAAAGGTCGCGGCTTCGTGTCGCCCGCCAGCGGCCACCTGACGTTGGGGCGAATACTGGTGCCGGTCGCTCACACGCCAAGCCCTCAGCCCGCGATTCAGTTCGCGACCCGGGTCGCCCGGGTGGTCGGTGGCGGGGTGCACGTCACGCTTCTTCACGTCGGCGATCCCGAGAACTTGCCGGACGTCACCCTTCCCGATGAGCCCGGCATCGAGTGGACGACGGTCGTCCAGAGCGGCGACCCGCCTGCCCAGATCGTGGCGGAAGCCGATCGCCTATCCGCCAACCTGATCGTTATGACTACCGACGGGCGCGATGTGCTCATCGATGCTCTCCGCGGCAGCCATACCGAGCGCGTGATCCGTCGAGGAGCTTGCCCCGTCCTCGCACTCCCGGTCACGTGGACGGACGAGGTGTTTTCAGGCAAGCCGATCAACGATGTGGTGTTCGACCTGGAGCAGCGAGATGCCAAGGCCCTGAAGAATGCGTTCAGGGGTGCGGCGCGTGACCTTCACCCGGACCTCGTGGACGAGGGTCACCGGGAGGACCATACGGATCTCATGTCCAAGGCCAACGAGGCCTACGAGAAGAAGGACATCGCTGGACTGGAGAAGCTTCGGAAGCGGTCTCGGAAGAGGACGGAGTAGCCGCTCGTTGACCGGGTTGCTCCCTCGCCGTTGCCGGGTGCGTGGGACTCGAGAATACTTGCGGGTTGGCGCCGGCAAGACGTGGGTGTGGTCCGCGATGCCGATCGCGTTGCTCGTCCCGGCGGTGTGGTCGGCCGGCCATGGTCCGAACGGCCGCGACGAGTTCCAGCAGGGCGTGCGCTATGAGATAGAGGCGCTCCTGGACGAAGAGGTCGGGCTCCTGCGGGCGGCGGCGATCCTGACGTACACGAATCGCTCTGCGGACACCCTGGATGCCCTCTATCTGCACCTGCATCTAAACGCCTTCCGCCCCAACAGTCTGTGGGCGCGCACCGAGCAGCGGCCGGCATACGACTTCCAGGCCCT
This sequence comes from Gemmatimonadota bacterium, assembly GCA_039587445.1. Taxonomy (GTDB): domain Bacteria; phylum Gemmatimonadota; class Gemmatimonadetes; order Palauibacterales; family Palauibacteraceae. The sequence goes on along the minus strand of JBDHIM010000145.1, from coordinate 617 downwards.
CGAGGAGCCCGACTACGCCTTCGAGCGCCTGCTGGGCGCATCGATCGAGGGGCGGCAGCTGGCCGCTCGATTCCCCGGTGCGCCGGACTCGACCGTCGTCGAGCTGACGCTCCCGTCGCCCCTCGTGCCGGGAGACGAGGTCAGAGTCGACCTCCGCTGGGAAGCACGTCCATCGACGCTGTGCCGGCGCCAATGCCGGAGCGGACGCCACTACGACTTCGCTCAGTGGTATCCGCGCATCGCCGTCTACGATGAACAAGGCTGGCAGCCGCACCCGCTCTACCCCCAGGGCGAGTTTTTCGGCGAGTTCGCTACGTTTGACGTGGTCCTGGATCTGCCGGAGGATCAGGTCATCGGAGCGACGGGAGTCCCGGTCGAGGGAGATCCCGGCTGGCGGGCCGCCATGCGGCGCACTGGCGGACCTTCACTTCAGAAGACCTCCTACGGCCCTCTCGAGGCGAAACCCTCTCCAGGCTATCTGGCGCGCGAGGTCGCTGCCGGGCGGAAACGCGTCCGCTTCTACGCGGAGGACGTGCACCACTTCGCTTGGAGCGTAGATCCGGACTACCGGTACGAGGGTGCGACGGTTCGACGAGGCGGCTCGGACTCACCAACCG
>JBDHIM010000144.1:0-5835 GCA_039587445.1 Gemmatimonadota bacterium | reverse complement strand
AGCAGAGCGCGCACCATCCGAGAGCCTGGTCCCGGGGACGGACACCGCCAAACCCTCGACGATCAATCCCGCGCAGAGTTGATCATCCAGGCCCAGACGCCCCTCCTTGCCCGCGCAGGCGATCAGGAGCCGGCTCGGATGCGGCCCCTCAAGTTCGCCACGGAGCACCTTTTCAGAGCTGTCGACGAGCGCGGCGCGATTCCGAAAACAGCCCAGCCACAGCTCGTCCGCGCTCTCGCACCGGCTCAGCGTGCGGGTGCCGTTGGTCGTCGTGCACACGAGGATCTTGCCCGCCACCGATTCGGGCTCGAACTCGAGCGGAGAGTTCCCGAGATCGAAACCCTCGATTCTCCGGCCACCACGCTCTCCACACAACACTACGTCATCCTCGCCGATAGAGCGTCGCAGATCCAGCGCGTCCTCGACGGACTCGACCGCGTGGACACGTCTCGCGCCGGCTTCGAGGCCAGCGAGTAGGGTGGTCGAGGCCCTGACGACGTCCACGACGACGACGAGGGCTCCCGAGAGGTCTTCACCTTCCAGCTCTCCCGGTGTCGTCAGGACGTCGACGCGCATCGTCAGCGGCGGCCCCGAATCGTCAGAGGTGCTCGATGAAGTGTGTGTCGACGTTCCCCGCTTCGAAATCGGGGTGACTGAGCACGGTCTGGAGGAAGGGAATCGTCGTGTGAATGCCTTCTACGATGAACTCCTCGAGCGCATGGTACGCTCGGCTGAGCGCCTCCGGCCGGTCGTTGGCTCGGACGATCAGCTTCGCGATCAGAGAATCGTAATAAGGGGGAACGTGGTATCCGGCGTAAACGTGGGTATCGATCCGGACTCCAGGACCACCGGGTGCGTGGAAGGCGGTGATCGTGCCAGGGGATGGACGGAAGCCGTGCTCGGGGTCTTCCGCGTTGATCCGGCACTCGATGGCATGGCCGCGGAGGGCCGGGGGCTCCCGCAGGGTCAGCTCCTCGCCTGCCGCAACCCGAATCTGTTCCTTGACCAGATCGACCGCGGTGACCTCCTCCGTGACCGGGTGTTCGACCTGGATCCGGGTGTTCATCTCCATGAAGAAGAAGCTCCTGTCCTCGTCGAGCAGGAACTCCACCGTACCGGCGTTGCTGTACCCGATCGACGCTCCGGCCAGCACCGCAGCGTCGCCCATCTCGCCCCTGAGTTCCGCGTCGAGTGCCGGGCTCGGGCTCTCCTCGACCAGCTTCTGATGCCGTCGCTGAACCGAGCAGTCTCTCTCGCCGAAATGAACGATGTTCCCATGATTATCGCCCATCACCTGTATCTCGACGTGCCGTGGCCGGGAGATATACTTCTCCACGTACACGGTCGGGTCGTCGAAGGCAGCCTTGGCCTCGTTGCGCGCCATCACGAAGGCGCGGCGCAGCAACTCCTCGTCCTCGCCCAACCGCATGCCCTTCCCTCCACCTCCCGATGACGCCTTGATGATCACGGGAAACCCGATGCGGCGCGCTTCCTCCACCGCTTCTTCCTCGTCGTCGACGGGACCGTCCGAGCCGGGCACTATCGGCACCCCGGCGGCGTCCATCGTGCGCCTCGCCTCCGCCTTGTTGCCCATCTTGCGGATCTGGTCGGCCGTCGGCCCGATAAAGACGAGGCCGCTTCGCTCGCAGATCTCCGCGAACTCGGCGTTCTCGGCCAGAAACCCGTAGCCGGGATGGACCGCATCGGCCCCGGTAATCTCGGCCGCCGCGAGGATGCGGGGGATGTTGAGATAGCTGTCGCGCGCGGGGGGGGCGCCGATGCAGATGTCCTCATCGGAGAACCGCACGTGCAGCGAGTCCCGATCAGCCTCGGAGTACACAGCCACGGTTCGAACGCCGAGCTCCCGGCAAGCACGGATCACCCGGAGCGCGATTTCACCGCGGTTAGCGATCAGGATCTTTTCGAACAAAGCTCGCTCTTCAGGAGAATCGACGAACCCCGGCGGGTCAGCCGGCCCCATCCTCTGCGACGCGGAAGAGCACCTGGCCGTACTCTACCGGATCCGCGTTCTGAACGGAGATCTCGCGAACCACTCCCGTCACCTCGGACTCGAGCTCGTTCATCAGCTTCATCGCCTCGAGGATGCATACCGTCTGGCCGGCCTTCACCCGATCGCCGATCTCCACGTACGGCGGCGCGTCCGGCGCGGGCGCTCGGTAGAAGGTTCCCACCATGGGCGAGTGGATCTCAAGCAGCTCTTCGGCGGCCGTTGAGTCATCCTCCACTGCCACACCCGCGCGAGCCTCGGTCCGGGCGCCATCGACGGCCGCCGCCGCAGGCCCGGACGCCACGCCTGCGTCGGGGGCCTGAACCGCCCCGGCATCGGTGAAAGACAGCCTGGCCGACACGGGCGGGGATTTTGACAGGACGATGCGGGTCCCGAACCGCGAGACCTCGAGCGTATCGAGATCCGATTCCTCGATCAGCGCGACTAGCTTTCGTATCCAGTCGAGATCAAACACTAGGTGATGCGCTCCAGGTACTTTTCAACCGTGCGGTCGACTCGAACGACGTCCCCCCGATCGATGAAGAGCGGGACCTGAACGGTCGCACCCGTGCTCAGGCGCGCCGGCTTCGTGCCTCCCTGGGCCGTGTCCCCCTTCACCCCCGGCTCCGTTTCCACGACCTCCAGCTCCACGAACTGCGGCAGCTCCACGGCCAAGACGTCACTGTCCCTCGTGAGACCTTCGCAGACCATGTTCTCCTCGAGGTAGCGAAGCTGGTCCGCCCCGATCGCGTCGCCCGACAGGGGGGTCATCTCGTAGGTCTGCATGTCCATGAAGAAGTAGAGCTGTCCGTCGGTGTACGAGTACTGCATCGGCCGCCTCACGAGGCGCACTTCCTTCACCTTCTCTCCGGCCCGAAACGTCTTGTCGACGACTCCGCCTGACATGACGTCCTTCAGCTTCGTGCGGACGAAGGCACCGCCCTTTCCGGGCTTCACGTGCTGAAAGTAGGTGATCGAATACATCGTCCCATCCAGCTCGATCACCATTCCGTTCCTGAAATCCGATGTGTCAGCCATCCCAACCGAGTCGTGAATCCAGTAAGCTTTTGTTGTCCAACGATATAGCGTCACTACTGGGCAAAAAGAATCGGGGCTCCCGTGCCGTCTGTCAGAGCTCCCGCAGCGCCGTCGAGGAAGAGGTCAGAACGCGGCGTCCGGCCTCGACCACCACAACGTCCTCTTCGACCCGGACTCCACCCTCGCCGGCAAGATACACTCCCGGTTCCACCGTCACCACATTCCCCGCTTCCAGCATGTCTTTCGACTTGCGGTACAGTCTGGGCCCTTCGTGCACCTCGAGCCCGATGCCGTGACCGACCGAATGTCCGAATCGATCGCCCAGATCCGCGGCCTCCAACGACTCTCGCGCCGCCCTGTCCACATCGGCGGCCGCCACCTCCGGCCGGATTGCGGCCATGGCAGCCTCCTGAGCCTCGAGCACCCGCGCGTGAATCTCTCGTTGCCGGGAATTCGGCGTACCCAGGACCACGGTACGCGTGATATCGGAGCAGTATCCGTCGACGGTGGCGCCGAAGTCGAGCAGAAGGAGATCGCCCTCCCGGAGGCGTCGCTCAGAGGGGCTCGCGTGCGGAAGAGCCGTTCTCTCTCCGCTCGCGACGATCGTCTCGAACGGTTCTCCCATCGACCCCTGGACCGCCAGGCGGTGACGCAGCTCGGTCGCCAGCTCGAGTTCCGTCACGCCCTCATCGACCGTGGCCAACGTCTCCTCCAGCGCCCGCTCGGCCACCTGAACTGCCTGGTCGATGGACTCGAGCTCGGCAGCGTCCTTGACCGCTCGCAGCCGCTCCACCGTCTGAGGGAGATCGTCCCACACGACGCTCCCGCAACGCTCACCGAGCTCGCGCCGGTCGCGCACGCTTACGTACCCGGCCTCGAAGCCGACCTTGCGGACCTGTGAGCGGTCTTTGAGACGCTCCGCCAGCATCGACGACAGGCCATCACGGGCCACGAGGACCTCCGCGACCCCGTCTACCTCCTCGCCAGCCTGCTGCTCGTAGCGAAAATCCGTGATCAGGCCGGCCTCTTCGGGAAGGACGACGAGCATCCCGCTCGATCCGCTGAACCCTGACAGATAGCGAACGTTGGGCCCGTGGGTCAGCAAGGCTGCATCCAGGCCGTGAGCGGCGAGCTCGACCCTGAGTTTCGTGATCCGGTCGCGGCGAGCTTCGGCTGCCGTGGTCACTCCGGGTCGTCCGTCACGTCCGCCGTCAGATGTGCCAGCAGCGCGTCCAGTGCGACCAGATAGCTGTTTGCGCGAAAGCCCGAGACGACGCCAAGGGCGATCTGCGCCAGGACCGATCGGCCGCGAAACGGCTCCCGCGCGTGCACGTTGGAGAGGTGAACCTCCACGAACGGCCTTCCAGACGCTTCCAGCGCGTCACGCAAGGCATAGCTCGTGTGGCCGAGAGCCGCCGGGTTGACGAGCCAGCCGTCCACACTCTCCATCTGCTCGTGAATCCAATCGATGAGCACGCCTTCGTGGTTGGATTGGACGCCGACGAGGTCGACCCCGCGATCCTCCGCCCGGTCGCGAAGGAGACGATCGATAGCGTCGAGCGTTAGCTCCCCGTACTGGGTGGGATCGCGGCGGCCCAGAAGGTTGAGGTTGGGGCCGTGCAGGACGCCGATTCTCAATGGACGCTACCGTCTGCGGCTACGGAGCCACGCGCCGAATCCCGAAGACGATCGCTCACGTTCGGAATCCTCCCTTGGCACGGCGTCGCCCGGCGACCGCACATCGGTCTCCGTCTGGAGATCGTCAAGGACGGGTAGCTCGATATCGGCATTGCCCCGGATCAAGGCCTGGAGGTGAGAGCGGATACCACCAGCCCCCTCGGGATCCGCAGCTGAGGCAGCGGCGCCATCCGGTCCCTCAGGCCCGTCCCTCTCCTCTCGTTTTCGGCCGGTGGAACCCTCTTCCCGCGACGGCTCCACATCCACAGGAGTGCCCGTCGACAGGGGAACGACGGAACGCTCGCCCTCGATCTTCGACGCCCCGCTGGCCAGTGACTGCGCCTGTGCGAGACGCTCGCGCAGGTTCGGATCCGCGGGCTGACGTTTGACGAGCTCCCAATAGATGTAGGCCGCCTCCTCGTAGAGCCCCTGCCTTACGTAGAGATCGGCCATTGTCTCGGTAATCATGCCCGCGTGGCGCGATGTCTCGGACTCATCCCTGTCCGCAGCCGTGGCCGCGGCGAGATCGTCGGTCTCATCGACGCCTTCCGGCTCCGCCGCTGCATCGACGGTATCGTGATCTGCCCGCGAGGGGATATCGGGTGCTGTTTCCGCCACGAGACGCGCGGCCTCCTCGTTCAAGGGATCGACGTGCAGGAGCCGCTCCGCCCACGTCCGCGCGACGGCCCGGTCTCCGGCCGCGATGGCCAGCTCCGCCAGCGCGCGCAGAGCGATGAGGTTCTGCGGATCCAGCTCGAGTACTCTGCTCCACGCCTCCACGGACCTTTCCTGTCGCCCGAGATCCATGAGGCAGCGGGCGTGAACGATGTGAGCGCTCATGTACTCGGGATGCCGCTCGAGGCCTCGCTCGAGGATCTCCAGGCCTCGCTCCGCGTTACCCGCCTTTCGGTGGGCATCAGCCAGACGAGCGAATACGAAGCTCTCGGGATTCTCCTCGTACTGCTGCTCGAATCTGCGAATCTGGCTGGCTTCGATATGGTCGGACTGCATGGGCCGGCTGCGACCGGATGGGTAAAAGGTTCGCATCGCGCCGAGGCGCCGATGAACAGCTTGCAAGGTACCCGACCCGATCCGCGGAAGTCAACGAAAAT
>JBDHIM010000143.1:0-8352 GCA_039587445.1 Gemmatimonadota bacterium | reverse complement strand
CGGGTCCGCGGCGACTCGATGATCGACGAGCACATCAGGGACGGAGACTACGTCGTCGTGCAGTCCAGGCAGACGGCGCACAACGGCGAGATGGTCATCGCGCTGGTGGATGGTGAGAAGGCGACGATGAAGAAGTACTACCGTGACGGGAACGGACGGGTGCGGCTCCAACCCGCCAACTCTCAGGTCTCCCCGCTGCTTTATCCGGAAGACCGCGTCCGCGTCCAGGGAATCGTCGTGGGCGTCCTCAGGAAGTACTAAGGCTCAGGCACCGAAAGCGCTAAGAGGCAGTACGCTCCGGGCAGCCCCGGAGCCCCCCTGGCCCGGCACCGTTCCCCACGCGGCGTCGGGCCTTCCTTCCATCGGGGCGCCGCCGTAGCTTCCCGCCGTGCCGGACCTTCCGCAGGCTCGATTCCGCGCGACAATCCACTACGATGGCACGGCGTTCCGTGGCTGGCAGCTCCAGCGCGAGGGGCGCACCGTCCAGCGTGAGGTGGAGAACGCACTCTCTCGCCTCCTGGTCTCCGAGAGGCGAGTCCTCGCCGCCGGCCGCACCGATTCGGGCGTCCACGCCGTTGGCCAGGAGATCTCTTTCGAGGCCCCGAACACCTGGAGCTCGGTCGATCTCCATCGCGGTCTCAACGCGCTGCTTCCCGATGACGCGTGGATCGAGCAGTTGGACCGGACCGAGCCGGATTTCCACCCACGGTATAGCGCGGTGGCAAGGAGATATGAGTACCTCGCGAGCGACCGCCCCGAGGGGAGCTCACCGATCCTCAGCGGAAGGGTCTGGGATCTGGTAGCGCCGCGGGCGCTCGATGTAGAGAAGCTGACCGAGATCTCCAGCTGCATCCTCGGCGAGCACTCCTTCGCGGCGTTCAGCAAGTCGGGTCAGCCGGAGCGGGGCACCCTCTGCACGCTGGAAAGCGTCGTCTGGGAACGCTCGCTGCCCGGGCTGCTGCACTTCACCGTGGTGGCGGATCGGTTCCTTCACAGGATGGTACGATACCTGGTCGCCACGATCATCGAGGTGGCGGCGGGTCGCCGGGGCCCGGAAGAGCTCGGGCGGCTGCTCGCGGAAGGAGACGAGAGCGAGCCCCCGCCGCCCGATCGGTCGATCGATGGCCCCCGCCCGCCGGTACCCGCTCCGGCGTGGGGACTCTACCTTACCGGCGTGCGGTACGCCGAGGGATGGAATCGGTCGCCGGGCATACCCGGCATGGTGAGGCCGAATCGAACCGAGAGCTAGGAAAGCCATGGGACCGATGGCCGCGACCCGCGATGGCCGCCTGGCCCGTCTCTCGAGCGTGCTCGGCGTGACGCTCCTGCTCGGCCTGGCCATCGGCTGGGCGCTCGCCGCTCAGCGAGAGCCTTCCGCATCGGAAGGCGTCGAGTCTGCCACGAACGCGGATCTCGGAGAGACCACCTCCCTGTCGGTCTCCTCCACCTCCTGGACGGCATCCTCGGGAACGGGTGGAGGCGCGGAGAGCCGCTGGGCGGTCGTCGACCAGAGCGTCGGCGATACGACCTCGGGCCGTGACCGCGTGACGCCCACGGTGCTGGCCGTACGTCAGGTCCTCCCCTCCGTCGTGAGCGTCAGCGTCTTCCGCCATGAGCGCATGCGGGCGCGCAGCTTCCTCGAGCTTTTCGGACCCTCCCGCGATCGTCTGGTCTCGGGTCTCGGATCGGGGTTCGCCATCGATGATCGGGGCACGATCCTCACCAACGACCATGTCGTTCAAGACGCGGACTCGGTCATCGTCGTCGACGGGATGGGTCGCACCTACGACGCATCCGTGGTGGGACGCGACGAGCTCACCGACCTCGCCGTCCTGCGCATTCCTCCCGGCAGAGTGCCAGCCGCCCCACTCGGCCGCTCGTCCGACCTGATGGTGGGCGAGCCGGCCATCGCGATCGGCAACCCGTACGGTTCCTTCCTGGCCAACTCGGAGGCGACGGTGACGAGGGGCGTGATCTCGGGAGTGGACCGGGACATCCGAGCCACGGGACAAAGGGAGGTCCTCTACGCCGACATGGTGCAGACCGACGCCTCGATCAACCCGGGCAACTCCGGAGGGCCGCTCGTCAACATCCGAGGCGACGTGGTCGGCGTGAACTCCTCCATCTTCTCGAGCTCGGGAGGCTCGCAGGGTCTCGGCTTCGCAATACCGATCGACCGGGCGCTGCGCGTGGCCGGGGAGTTGAGGGACTTCGGCCGCATTCGACGCCCCTGGGTCGGGGCCGATGTGGCCACCGTCCCCTCCGACAGCTTCATATCGGTCGCGACCGTGCGGCGGATCGCGCCAGCTTCACCCGCCTCGAGCGCGGGTCTCGCGGAGGGCGACGTCATCCTCACCCTGGACGGCAAGCCGGTACGCGGCGCGCTCGATTGGGAGATCGGTTTGCTGGATGCAGGTGTCAACGGGCGCATCGACGTGGAACTCCTGAGAAGCGGGGATCAAATGGCCTTGAGCATGGAGGTCGAGGAGCTCGAACGGGTCGAGGCGCTGCGCGGCCTGCGACTCGTTTCGGTAACGCCGGGAATCGCCGTCGAGCGAGACCTCACGGTCGACGCCGGAGCGATGATCGTCGAAGTCGACGGCCCGCTCGCCCGGCGAACCGGTATGCGAGAGAACGACGTGATCGTGGCGATCAATCGGCGAGAGGTCCGCACGGCGGAGGAAGCCCGCGACCTTCTCCTCGAGGCGGCCGAGCGCGGATGGGTCGAGTTGTTTATCAGCCGTCAGGGGGCCACGTTGGTCACGTCGTTTCCGATCCGTCGGTAGCCCATGAGCTCGTTAGCGGCCGGCTAGGCATCATGTCGAACGATCGCCTTCGCTACCTACACCCACTGATCGACCGTTACGCGTCGGAAGAGATGGCCGACATCTTCTCGCCGACCCACACGGCTCTCATCTGGCGAGACCTGTGGATCGCGCTTGCCGAAGCGGAGCGGGAGCTCGGGGTCGAGATCCCCGAATCCGCGCTCGCGGAGATGAAAGAGGCCCGCGACGCACTCGACCTCGGCCGGGTCGCAGAGCTGGAGGCGGAGCTGCGGCACGACGTGATGGCGCACGTCCACCACTTTGGCGAGGTGGCGCCCGCGGCGCGCGGCTATATCCACCTCGGCGCCACCAGCGCGTTCGTGGCCGACAACGCATCGCTCATCCAGCAGCGCGACGCCCTTCAGCTCGTCCGCGACCGCCTCGCCGTGGCCGCGGCGGCGTTGGCAGAGTTCGCCCGCGAACACCGCGATCTCCCGACGCTCGGCTACACCCATTTCCAACCCGCACAGCCGACCACGGTGGGCAAGCGGGCGTGCCTGTGGCTGCAGGATTTCCTCTTCGACCTCGATCAGGTCGATAACGCTCTGCGCGACCTGCGACTGCGAGGGGCGCGCGGCACGACCGGCACGGAGGCGACGTTCCAGGAGCTTCTGGGCGGCGGCGGTCAGGTGGACGAGCTCAACCGGAAACTGGCCGTGGGGTTCGGCTTCTCGGGCGTCTACGACGTCGTCGGACAGGTCTATCCGCGTAAGGTCGACCAGCGGGTCCTCGGAGCGCTCTCGGGCATCGGGTCGAGCGCCGCGCGCTTCGGAACGGACATCCGGTTGTTGCAGGGTATCGGCGAGCTGGAGGAGCCGTTCGGCAGCCGACAGATCGGCTCATCGGCGATGCCGTACAAGCGGAACCCGATGCGCTCGGAGCGGATGTGCGCCCTGGCGCGCCACCTCTGCACGCTGGAGCTGGAGGCGGCCTGGACGGCCTCGGTGCAGTGGCTCGAGCGCACGCTCGACGACTCGGCCTCCCGCCGCATCGTCCTGCCCGGAGCCTTCCTGTCGGCAGACGCCGTCCTCCTGATCGCCCAGAACGTGGCGAGCGGTCTCGTCGTTCACCCGGAGATTATCCGGGCACGCCTCGAGCGCGAGCTCCCGTTCCTCCTGGCGGAAAGCCTGCTCATCGCCGGAGTGAGGGCTGGCGGCGATCGACAGGACCTTCACGAGCGGATCCGGAGCCATGCCATGGCAGCACGCGAATGCGCCAAGGCGGGCTCCGGCCCCGGCGACTTCCTCCTCAGGGTGGAGGAGGACGACCAGATCCCGCTCTCGGGAGAACGGCTGCGCGAGCTGGCGAACCCGAGCCGGCTCGCGGGACGCGCCGCGGAGCAGGTCGATGCCTTCCTCGCCAGCCGCGTGGAGCCGACCCTGAGGTCCGCGGACACCAGCAACCTCGAACCCGCCAGCCTGCGCGTATGACGACCCTCCCCCTCCCGCTTCTGCGCAGCGGCAAGGTTCGCGAGATGTACGATTTGGGAGAGCACTTGCTGATGGTCGCCAGCGACCGGATCAGCGCCTTCGACTACGTCCTCCCTCAGGCGATCCCCGACAAGGGAATCGTCCTCACCCAGCTCTCCGCGTTCTGGTTCGACCGTAGCCCGCACCTCATCCAGAATCATCGCATCGCGAGCGACCCCGACGAGATCGTCGCCGTCCGGCCGGAGCTCGCCGAGACGAGAGAGGCGTGGGCGGGTCGAGGAATGCTCGTTCGACGGGCCTCCCCCTTCCCGGTCGAGTGCGTCGTTAGGGGATACCTGGCAGGGTCCGCTTGGAAGGAGTATAGGGAGAGCGGAACGTTGGCGGGCGAGAAGTTGCCGGAGGGCCTCCGGGAAAGCGAGCAGCTGCCGGAACCCCTGTTCTCGCCGGCCACCAAGGCCGAGGAGGGCCACGACGAGAACATCACGTTCGGGCAGCTCCAACGGCACCTTGGGCAGAAGACGAGCGACATGCTGCAGGAGATCAGCCTGGCGCTCTACCGGTTCGGCCGAAACGCGGCGGCCAGACGCGGAATCATCGTCGCGGACACGAAGTTCGAGTTCGGGGTGGCGGACACGGGAGAGGTGCTGTTGATCGACGAGGCGCTGACCCCCGACTCCTCGCGCTTCTGGCCTGCGGACAGATATGAGGCGGGACGCAGCCAGGAGTCGTTGGACAAGCAGCCGGTACGTGACTATCTGGAGGGTCTGAAGAGGGCCGGCGACTGGAACGGTGAGGCGCCACCACCCGACCTGTCCGACGAGGTGGTCGAGGCCACGTCGGAGCGCTATCGCGACGCGTATCGGCGGATCACCGGCCAGGAGCTGCCCGTGTACTGACCGTGCCGAGGGAGACCTCGTGCACCCTCCCTTCTACCTGTACAGGTGTACGGGTAGAAAAGATGGAGGATAGGAACCAGACGGACCTTCTGAGACGGACGACGCAGCCGACGCACCTGGAGCTAGAAGCGACTTCATACATAATGCCACAACATGCGCCAGACAAAAGAGATAACAAACTCGTGAGATTCGAAATAGAGATCCGGGTCACGCCCAGGGAAGGCATCGTGGACCCGGAAGGGCAGACGATCGAACAAGCCCTCGGCAACCTCGGCTACAGCGGAGTCCACCACGTGAAGGCCGGCCGCTTGGTGCGCTTCGAGCTCGACGCCGACGACGCAGATGAGGCTCGAAGCAGCGTCGGCCGCATGTGCGAGGAGCTGATCGCCAATCCCGTGATCGAGCGGTACGAAGTACAGATCCGATCTCCGGAGACCGCGTCCCCGTGAAGATCGGCATCGTTCGGTTCCCCGGCTCCAACTGCGACCAGGACTGCTACCGCGCCGTCGACGAGGGGATCGGCGCCGAAGCGGTCTATCTGTGGCATAAGTCGCACGACCTGGAGGGGTGCCGGGCGATCCTCCTGCCCGGCGGCTTCTCGTACGGGGACCACCTGCGGGCCGGCGCGATCGCGCGCTTCAGCCCCATCATGCGCGAGGTGATCGCCTTCGCTCGAGACGGCGGACCGGTGCTCGGAATCTGCAACGGTTTCCAGATCCTCTGCGAGGCGGGCCTTCTGCCAGGTGCCCTGGTACGAAACGACTCGCTGCGCTTCCGCTCCCACCCCGTCCGGGTGCGGGTCGATCGGACCGACACCCCCTTCACGTCGGAGTACGATGAGGGAGACGTACTCCGGATGCCGATCGCGCACGGCGAGGGCCAGTACGTCGCCGATCAGTCGGTGATCGACGCGCTCGAGGGTGAGCGGCGGGTGATCTTCCGGTACGTGGACGAGCTGGGACGGCCGACGAAAGAGGCCAACCCCAACGGCTCGGTCCGAAACATCGCGGGAATCTGCGACGAGGGCCGTCGGGTCGTCGGTCTCATGCCGCACCCGGAACGGGTGGTCTCGAGGCTTCTCGGCACGGACGGCCTCGGCGCCTTTCACTCCCTGATCGAGTCTCTTCAAGCAACAGCCGGAACGGCCACGCAGGCGGCGGAAGCCGCGGAAGCGAGCGCGCCTTGAGCGGGTCGGCCACGCGGGCGCCGGTGATCGAGATCACGCCGGAGCTGGTCGCCGATCACGGCCTCTCGCCGGACGAGTACGCGCAGATCCTCGAGATCCTCGGACGCGAGCCGACGTTTCCCGAGTTGGGCGTCTTCAGCGCCATGTGGTCGGAGCACTGCGGTTACAAGAACTCACGCCCACACCTGAAGACCCTTCCGACGGAAGGACCGCTCGTGGTCCAGGGGCCGGGAGAGAACGCGGGCGTGATCGACGCGGGCGACGGCTGGGGCGTGGCGTTCAAGATCGAATCCCACAATCACCCGTCGGCCGTCGAGCCGTATCAAGGGGCGGCGACCGGATCGGGAGGCATCCTCCGGGACGTCTTCACGATGGGCGCACGCCCGATCGCGATCCTCGACAGCCTCCACTTCGGATCCCTCGATTCGCCGCGCTCCCGTTATTTGCTGGACGGCGTGGTGCGCGGCGTTGGAGACTACGGAAACTGCGTCGGCGTCCCGACCGTGGGGGGCGAGGCGATCTTCGACTCCTCCTACGAGCGGAACCCGATCATCAACGTGATGTGTGTCGGGATCCTGCGCCTCGAAGACTTGATGCGCGGCGAGGCCGAAGGGGTGGGCAACGCAGTCATGGCCGTCGGTGCCCGGACCGGTCGCGACGGCATTCACGGCGCCACCTTTGCCTCCGTAGAGCTCGACGAGGGCTCGGACAGCCGCCCCCAGGTTCAGGTGGGCGATCCGTTCACCGAGAAACTCCTGCTGGAGGCCAGCCTCGAGCTCATCGAGCGCGATCTGCTGGTGGGGATCCAGGATATGGGCGCCGCGGGCCTGACCTCGAGCGGAACCGAGATGGCGGCGCGCAGCGGCTCCGGGATCGACATCGACGTCGCCCTGGTCCCGGTAAGGGAGCCGGGCATGACGCCGTACGAGATCCTCCTCTCCGAGTCGCAGGAGCGCATGCTCCTCGTGGCGAAGCCCGGGTGCGAGAGCTCAGTGGCGGAGGTGCTCTCGAAGTGGGACCTGGAGGCGGCGGTCGTGGGCCGGGTCACGGACGACGGCTTCTTCCGGGTCCGGGACGGCGGAGCGGTGGTGGTCGAGATCCCGGTGCAACCACTCGTCAACGAGTGTCCGACGTACACGAGAGAGGGGGTCGAAGACCCGGAGGTGCGCAGGCTGCGGGAGCTGGACATCGCGGAGTACTCCGCCCCGATGACCGACCTGGAGGCAGCTGATGCTCTGCTGACGTTGCTGGACTCCCCGTCGCTCGCCTCGTGCCGCTGGATCTACGAGCAGTACGATACGACGGTCGGGACGAACACGGTGGTCGGCCCGGGATCGGACGCGGCGGTGCTACGGCTGGCTGATTCCGGGCGCGGTATAGCGGCTTCCCTGGATTGCAACGGGCGTTACGTCTACCTGGAACCGCGCCGCGGAGCGATGATCGCCCTGGCGGAAGCCGCGAGAAACGTGGCCTGCAGCGGCGCTCGTCCGGTCGCGATCACCAACTGCCTGAACTTCGGGAATCCCCTCAAGCCTGGTACGTACTATCACTTCGCCGAGGCCGTGGCCGGTCTGGGCGAGGGATGCCGGGTTCTCTCGACGCCCGTCACCGGAGGAAACGTCTCGTTCTACAACGAGACGCCGGAGGGGGCGGTCTACCCGACGCCCGTCATCGGGATGATCGGGCTCCTCGAGCATCTGGATCGGGTGGTTCCCTCCTGCTTCCGGACGCCCGGGAGCGCGGTGGTGCTCGTCGGGGAAGCCCGAGATGAACTCGGAGCCAGCGAGTACCTGGCCGCGTGCCACGGCGTGGTGGGCGGGGCTCCGCCACAGATCGACCTGGAAGAAGCACGGCGGCTCGTCGACTTTCTGGTCGAGGCCGCGGAGCGGTGCCTCGTCCTCTCGGCGCACGACTGCGCGGAGGGAGGCCTCGCCGTGGCGTTGGCCGAGTGCTCGCTCGGCGGCCCGGACGGACCGCTGGCCGTCAAAGCGGAACTTGAGACCGACGCGCCCCCC
>JBDHIM010000142.1:0-11571 GCA_039587445.1 Gemmatimonadota bacterium | reverse complement strand
TGAAGTCGCTCGGTGGCAGCATCCCGGGTGTCGTGGCGGGAAGCCCGATCGAGACCGTCATGGAGGACCTGAACAGCGCGCTTCATCCGGCCGCGCCGGTGATCGCAGACTCGCTGGAATCGGGCATCGAGGTGCTCCACTCCACTCCCCAGCCGTACCTGATGCCGGATTCTCCGGCGCTCGGGGCGTACCGGGAGGAGTTTGCCGAGCTGCTGGGTGTCATCCAGCCGGTCACCGGCGAAGGCGTCATCGGGGGTGACGAACTGTTCGCGCGGGTTCGAAGAAGCCCCGCCGACCGCGTCGACTCCCGCACCCTGCTCGCCGCAAGGCTGATCGACATCTTCGTCGGCGACCCGGACCGTGACCGGCCGCAGTGGCTGTGGATTCGGGAAGCGGCGACGGGCAAGTGGCTGCCGATCGCGGAGGATAGGGACGAGGCGTTCGTGCGCATGGACGGTCTTCTCCCGTCCGTCATGCACTTCGTCAGGCCCGAGTTCGTCGGCTTCAAGGAGCGGTATCCGAGCATCGAGGGGCTCACCTACTCGGGACAGGAGCTCGACCGGCAGTTCCTGGCCGAACTCGAGCGACCGGCCTGGGACTCGGTCGCCGCGAGAGTGACGGCGATGCTCACGGACGATCTGATCGAGAGCGCCGTGCGCCGCCAACCGGCTGAGATGTTCGCGATCGGCGGAGCCCGCCTGGTCAGTGATCTCGAGCAGCGCCGGGACGCCCTGCAGAGCGCTGCCTCCGAGTTCTACGAGATTCTCGCCGGCGAGACCGAGGTGCACGGCACGGACGCCGCGGAGACGGTTTGGATCACCGGCCAGGAAGATGGCTCGGTGGAGGTCATCCTCGCCGAGCGCCTCGACGGTGCCCCGGTCTACTTCCAGCGCCGATTCCTTCCGGACGAGACCAACGAGATCAGGTTGCGGCTGCACGGCGGAGACGATGTGGCTCTTCTCCGGGGCGACCCGGACTTCCGAGTTCGTGTGCGTGTCATCGGGGGGACGGGCGACGACGAGTTTCGCTTCATCGTGCCGGCGCGAAGGGTCCACCTCTACGACCAGGAGGGAGAAAGCCGGGTCACGGGCGAGGCGGGCCGCGGGAAGAAGGTGAACACGAGGCCGTACGAGGAGTGGGCCTACTCGGAGGAGAAGTCGATTCCGCCGCGCCAGTGGGGGAGCCGCTGGTTTCCCGCGGGTCGGGTTTTGATCTCGTCCGACTTCGGACTTTACGTCGGCCTCGGGGCTCAGCGTCTCACCTACGCCTTCCGGAAACAGCCCTACTCGACGCGCCTCCGCTTGCTGGGCGGCATCTCGACGGACGGCCTGTTCGAGTTCTCGGCGGACTACGATACGCGGTTCGAGAATTCGCGTACCCGAATCCGCTCACGCGCCATCGTTTCGCAGCTCACGCAGACGCACTTCTACGGGTTCGGCAACGCCACGCTCAACTTCCCGGAGGCGGACTCCAATTTCTTCGACGTGGATCGCACCTTGGCCGCCGGGGAAGTGGCCGGGGCGCGGTTCCCGACGCCGAGCGAGAAGATCGACGCCGCGTTCGGAGCCCAACTCAGCTTCTCCGTCACGCGCGAGAACGAGGGGAGATTCATCTCCCTATTCCCCGACCTCTACGGAATTGACGAGTTCGCTCAGGTCGGATTCTTCCTGGACTTCGACCTAGACACGCGGGATATCGTCTCGAACCCTACGAAGGGGGGACGCATCCGCGTGAGGGGCACGGTCCAACCCGCCTGGCTGGACGCCGTCGAGGCTTACATGCCGCTCGACATGTTCGGTACGTACTACGTGACACCCAAGATCCCGCTCCGGCCGACCCTCGCCTTTCGGGTCGGCAGCCGCGTCGTGTGGGGCCCGTTCCCCTATTTCCAGGCCTCCTATATCGGGGGTGTGGAGAGCCTTCGCGGGTGGGCGAGCCAGCGCTTCGCGGGTGATGTGTCGCTGTACGGGGGCATGGATCTGAGGGTGAAGGTGGTCGACATCAAGAAGTTCCTCCCGGGCCCGTTCGGGATTCTCGCCCTGGTGGATGTCGGCCGAGTCTGGTTCGAGGGCGAGTCCCGAGGAGGTTTCCACGTCGGGTACGGCGGCGGCATCTGGACCGGATTCTTGGGCCGAGGTCAGACGGTGAGCTTCACCGTCGCCGCCAGCGAAGAGCAGATTTCAGTCTACGTGGGATACGGTTTCGCCTTCTAGCCGCCTCTCAAACACCTACGGTCGGCGAGGAGGTGAGCGGTCGAACACTTGGACTGAGAGCTACAAGGGAGAAGACCCGGCCGTCCGGGGCCGGGTCTTCAGCACGTCGGGCAGCAGATCGCGGACTAACGTCCGCAGCCCAGCTACGGGCCGCAGCCCCCCTCGTCCATCGTCGCCTCATCGGGTACCAGCGGAAGTTGTGCCCCGATCTGCGTCTCGATCATCCGGTTCAGCTGGTTCTCGACCTGGATGAAGCGGGCGGCCTTCGTGACGGGCAAGATCTCGGCGATCTTCTCGAAGTACTCCCTTTCGACGGCCAACTGCGCCTCGTCGTTGGCGAAAGCCTGCTCGATGATCTTCCGGGCCACCGGATCCGTCATCGTCTCGAAGTTGGCCGCGTACTCCTTGATGTTTGCGACCCGCTTGTCCCACACGTCCGACATGGCATTGTCGTAGTCGCGGTAGAGAGGCCAGAACGTGGCCGCTTCCTCTGAGGTGAACTCCATCGCCTGCGTGAGGATCTGGATCTTCTGGGTGCGCACGTCCGAGCGCATGATCTCCACCGCCGACTCGATCTGAGCCTGAGCGGCACTGGCGAAGCTCACCAGCATCAGCATGAAAAGAAGCTTCTTCATCGCGCTTAGATCTCCTTCGTAGTAGTCAGGATGTACCTGGATCGTTCTTGTCGTTTCGATCGTTTGGATGAGTGCTTGACGCGCGACCATAGCACGGCGCGGATTGCGCCGCCACCGAAGTGCGCGCCACCCCATGAGCGGCGCGAGCCCGTCAGAAGACGAAGCTGGGCCCGAGGCTGAACGACCAGCGACTGCCCGTTCTGCCGGTCACGCCATCCCCGAACAGGTAGGCGACGTCGATCCGGGCCGTGCGGCCTATCCCGGCACTGAGGCCGCTTCCGATCCTCAGCCCCATCCCGATGTTGCCTCCGTATCGTGATGGTTGCCCGGAATACCAGGCTCCGCCGTAGTCGAGAAAGGCCGCCAGGCCGACGTTGATCACCCTGAAGATCCCATCCCAGGCGTACCATCGATGCTCGAGGGTGCCGGAGAGGGATCGAGTGCCGACGAAGGCGTGAGGGGGGAATCCGCGCGGTGCAACGTTGAAGCCGAGGTCGAGTTCACCGCCCGGCGGCGGGTTGTCCTGCATGCCGCCGCGCATGCTGAGGACCGTGACGTGCCTGGATTCCTCGCTGGGGCGGGCCGCCACGGTCGCGCCGAACACCACGCGTCCCGAGTCCAAGCCCGCGGAGTTGAAGAGGGCGTTCGCCACCACCCAGCCGCGTGCGTAGCCGGCGCCGAGTCGCGTGCCGGCGGAAAGGTCGAGACGCGGGCCGACGCCGAGGCTCTCCCAGCCGAACGCCTCCGGCGTGACCTTGACCGAGAGATGGAGGCTTCTGCTCAAATTGACATCTTCCTGGCCGAAGCCGTTGACGAACCGAACGAGGTTGAAGTCTGCCCGGCTGTAGCCCACGTAGCCGCCGATGGTCGCCGTGATCGTATCGGGAATCGCGAGCGCCGTGTCCTGCCGGAGGATGTAGATCTCGTTCCGCACCTCGGCCGTGCCGCCGACCCGCAGGTACTCCCTGGAGTTTGAGATGGGCGCGAAGCCCCCGTTGATGCGGTTTGTGAACGCACGGCGTTGGTACTGGGTCGTGTCCAGTGCGACATTCGTCGATCGGTACTGCAGGACGCGCCGGTCGGCGGCCTCGCCGTCGTACATGAAAGCGTTCTGATCCGGATAGGCACGGTACGGGACGCCCGTGGCCCAGTTGCCGGCGGTCCCGTCGGAGAGAAGGAAGACGCCTCCGCCCAGCGTCATCGGCGAGCCACCCAGTCTGTCCAGCGCGGTCTGAAGGACGAAGCCGGATCGGTCCACGCCCTTCACCCACCACGCGCGCCCGTAATTCCCCGTGCCGAGGAGGTTGCGGTCGGTCACGCCGAGAACGGCCGTGGCCGTACCATCGGAGGCGAAGGAGAAGCTGATGCGCGGTGTGGTCGTCCAGCCGTCGCGGGTCCGGATGACGGCCGCGAGGCGGCCGTCCTGTCTCACCGTGTCGATCCTCACCTGCGTGAAGAGCCGGCGGGCACGGAGGTTCCGCGCGGTCTCGGCGAGGCGAAGCGAGTCGAGCGGCTCGCCCTGCTTGAACAGGACTTCGCGGCGGATCACGTAGGGGTGAGTCGTAATGTGAAGCGTGTTGGCCAGCCGGAAGAGGAAGTTGCCCTTGGCCTGGTCCTCGTCGAAGATGTCTCGGTTGTCGATGATGATGGTGTCTAGGATCGCGGCTGGAGCGTCGCTGGCCGACGCGGAACGCGCTTCGGAGATCGTGTCCTGAGCGAGAAGATGGCGGCCGGGCAGGGAACCGCTCGCGGCGGCCGCGGCGAGCGAGAGCGCAACCGAAACGACGGCCGAAAGCCCACGAGCTCGGGCCGCCACGCTCGCGGGCTCTGTCACCGGCATGCTGGTGAAGCGGCAGCGCGAGGGATTCGGCCGTCTCGGCCGTTCAAGCGGGCGCCTTCAGTTACTTCCGGCCGCGCGCCGGATCTCTTGGGCGAGCTCGCGGCTGAGAGCATCCAGGGCCCTGCTCATCGCCTCGACCTGATCGGCATATCCCGGGCCACCCGCCGGCTGAACGAACTGTGAACGCTGCGCGCGCACCACTGCCTCGTCCACGCCCGAGACAAGGCTCCAACGTGCCTCGAGCACGACGTCGCCGCCCAGGGGGCCGTCGAAGCGGATGACATCCATGGTGATCCGGAGGTCCAAGTCCGCCGGAAGCCGGCCCGGATAGGCCGAAACCCGATCGGTCGGCAGAAGGCTGGACAGGTTGTTGGCGAGCACCGCAGAGACGTTGTCGCCGAGGGGCTCGGCCCAACGATCGAACTCTGAGAGCTTCACCTCGGCGCCCGGAGCCTGGGTCACGATCTGAGGTCGGTCCAGGTACGCCGGAATGTTGATGGGTCCGAGGGCGAGCACGGGGCCGGATTCACCACCCGGAGCCCCGGGGCTGGTCGCAGTCGCCTGCAGAGGACGAAGCATATAGAAGCGCGAGGGCGCCGTCTCGGACTTGATGCTGCATCCGACCAAGCTCAACAGGACCAGACTGGAGGCCAGGACGGCCCGGATCGACGGTCGCCGCTTCATGGGTCGTTAGCCTCCGTTTCTTCAGGCTTCCCCTTCCCGAAGATCATCGCGTTCGGGTTTTGCTCCACGAACTCGGCCAGGATCCTCATCGATCGAGCGGCTCGACCCAGCTCGTCCAGCGTCTCGAGCAATTGCTGCGACAGCGGTCCCTCCATCTGCCTCGTGCTTCCAAGAAGCTCTTCGGCTTCCGCCATCACCGGCTCGGTGCTCTCGGCCGCGCGTCTGAACGCCGCGAGCGTCTCGTCCGCCGAGCTCATTAGCGTGCCGGTACTTGCGTCGAGATTGTTGATGAAGCGTCGCAGATCGCTGACGGCGACCTGCATGGAGTCGAGGGTGGAGGCGAGCGGCAGGGTGTCGATCACCTGGCGTACGTGCGCGACATGAAGTCATCGAAGCGGATCCGCTCCAGGGACTCGGTGAACTCGGCGAACGCCGAGATCGCGGTCGGGATCTCGACATATCGAGGGTCGGGGTCCGTGAACCGGAGGGGAACATCCGGTCGCACGACGAGGTCGACGGAGAGCTGGCCGGTCACGAAGCTGAGGGACTTGAGCTCCGCCCGAAGCCCCCGCTCGACCCAAGCCTCGATCCACTCGTCCGGGTCGTCGATGTCCCGTCCTCCGCCTTCGACCTGCCCCTCGGTGATCTGGATGTAGACCGGAGTCTGGATGGTGCGGCCATCGTCGGCATATCGCATGGCGATGCGGGAGACGGAGCCAACCGTGATCCCGCGGAACCTGACCGGGGATCCCTGCACCAGCCCATCCAACGAGGTTTCGAAGTCCATAACGAACGTGTATCGCTTCTCGAACCAGCCGGCTCCGTAGACCGCGATCACCGAGATGATGAGCACGATCGCGCCGAGCACGAAGATGCCTACCAGGGTCGGGTTCGCTCGCCTGCTCAACTCATCTCCTCCGGTCCATCACCCTGCTGCTCCATCACCCTGCTGCGGGTCGCTCGGTAGCCCGCGTGCGGTTCCACCGCCCTTCCACCGCGAGATAGGAATTCGACCACTCGAGGGTCGTTCGATCCTTCCAAAAGGTCGGTTGGCTTTCCTCGAGCGATCATCGTCCTGGACTCCGCATCCAGCAAGATGGAGTCGTCCGCTATCGTGAAGATACTGGTCAGTTCGTGCGTCACGACGACCATCGTCACTCCCATGCTGTCGCGGAGCTCGAGGATGAGCTCGTCCAACCTCGCCGCGCTGATCGGATCCAGGCCCGCCGAGGGCTCGTCGAAGAAGAGGATCTCCGGATCCAGTGCCGTCGCGCGCGCGAGCGCTGCCCGCTTCCTCATGCCTCCGCTGATCTCCGAGGGATAGTACTCCTCGAAACCGGCGAGGCCCATGAGTGCCAGCTTCAGCGAAGCGATCCTCGCGATCTCCTCATTGTCGAGGTCCGTGTACTCCTCGAGCGGCAGCGCCACGTTCTCGACCAACGTCATCGAGCTCCAGAGAGCTCCCCCCTGATAAGAGACCCCGAAGCGTCGGGTCATCGATTCCCGCTCGGCCGGGTCGGCGGCCCAGAAGCTCCTCCCGTCGAACAGCACCTCGCCGCGGGCGGGCTCGAGAAGACCGATCATCGAGCGCAGAAGCGTGCTCTTGCCACAGCCGCTTCCCCCCATGATGACGAAGACACGACCGCGCGGCACCTCGAAGCTCACGTCTCGTTGGACGACCGTCTCCCCGTACGCGAGGGTGAGGTCGCGGACCACGATGTGGTCGAGGTTAGATGCCGAGGATGTCATACAGGACCGTCCAGAACGCAGTGGCCATGACGATGAGGACGATCGCCATGACGACGGCCTTCGTCGTCGCCTCGCCGACCGCCGCGGCGCTGCGGCCGGAACTCATGCCTCGGAAGCAGCCTGCGATCGCGATCAGGACCCCGTAGCTGGCCGCCATGTTGAGGCCGGACAGGAAGTCCTTCATCGATAGGATGCTCTGGGTCTGGGTGAGGTACTCCTGCGTCCCGATGCCGAAGGCCAGGGTCCCGATCACGGCACCGCCGAGCATCCCCACGAAGTCGGCGTACAGCGCCAGCAGCGGCAGCATGAGGACGAGCGCCAGCGTGCGCGGCAGCACAAGGAAGTCGATGGGCGATATGCCAAGAGTCCGAAGCGCGTCGACCTCCTCGTTCACGGTCATCGTGCCGAGCTGGGCCGCATAGGAGGCGCCGGTGCGGCCGGCCATGATGATGGCCGTCATCATCGGGCCCAGATACCGGACCATGCCGATCGCCACGATGTTGGCTGTCCAGACGATCGCTCCGAATTGCCTCAGCTGCAGGGCACCGATGAAGGCGAGGATCACACCGATCAGGAAGGAGATGAGCGACACGATCGGCAGGGCATCGGCTCCGGCCTCCTGTACGAAGAGCCAGAAGTCCCGGCCTCGAACCCTCGCTCGGCCCATCGGCAGTCGCAGGACGGAGAGGAAGGTAAGCCCGACGAACTCTAACAGACGGCGGGTCGTGCCGAAGAAGCTCAGCGCACCTCGGCCGAGGCGGGCGAGCGGTCGGTAACGCCGGGAGGTCCGCCGGGCATCAGCCCGCTCGGCAACGGCGGCTGCCAGGTCCATGAGCCGTCTGGCGCCGGGCGGCAGCCCCGAAAAATCGACCTTCACTCCGTTCGCCTCAGCGGACTCTCCGAGCTGACGCACAAAGGCGAGAAGGGAGCTGTCCCACTCCTCGAGTTCGGAGGCGTCGAAGGCGACGCAGGCGGGCAGCGGTGGCGTCGAGATCTGGAGGATCACCGGCTCCGCGGGGGGAATGCCGGCCTCCAGCGCCCACGATCCGTCCATTCGCACGACGAGGGTCCCGTCGTCGAGGCGGGTCGTGCTGACCTCGGTTTCCTGGGTCACGAGCTTGGGCGCGATCCGGCTACCTCTGCGTCGTGGGACCACTCGCGATGTGGATTCTCGCCAACGTACTCGGGTGCTCGCCGCGGAACCACCGCCGCCTTAGCTTCGCGTCGTGTCATACCAACGAACCACTTCCTCGAGAGCCTACGACGGGCGGATCTCGGGCCGCCTCGCCCCGCTGGCGGCCTGCGTAGTCCTACTCCTCTTGTGCGCCGCTTCGACCGCGGCCGCGCAGGAGGATTGCGACGTGCCGCCCGAGCTGACGCTGAGCCGCCCGGACGCTAACGGCGTGCGGACCGAGATGACGGTCGGAGCCTACCTGGTCGACCTGTACAAGATCAACGACGCCGAGCAGACGTTCTCCGCCGACGTTTTCTTCGTGCTGGCGTGGCGAGACGAGCGCCTCCTGAATGTCGACGGCAGGTCGCTGGCCGGCTGCAAGGTGCCGCTCGAGTCCGTTTGGGCTCCCCGGGTGTGGGTCATGAACGAGCGAGAGGTGAGCAGAAGCCTTGAGGACTTCCTGGTCATCCGGCCCGACGGGATCGTGGAGTATCAGCAGCGATTCCAGGGCACGTTCACCAATCGTCTGGACCTCCGCGACTTCCCGTTGGATAGACAGTCGCTGGCGATTCACGTCGTGCTCGGGAGGGTTGGAACGGACGAAGTCTCCTTCGTGCCGGATGAAAGGACCGGCAGCGCCGAGGAGTTCTCCATCGCCGACTGGAGCGTCGACGGAGGCGGGGTCAGCTATGAGCCGTTTCGGTTGGCGACGTCCGATGAGGCCATACCGCAGGTCACCTACCGGATTGAAGTGCGGCGAAACAGGGCTTACTATGCGCAGAAGGTCTTTCTTCCGCTCATCCTCATTGTCTGCATGTCGTGGGCGGTCTTCTGGATCGACCCCAAGCTTGTGCCACCTCAGGTCGGGATCTCGACGTCCGCCGTCCTGACGCTGATCGCCTTCCTGTTCAGCCTCGCCTACACGCTGCCGAGGCTTTCCTACCTGACCCGTGCGGACCGGTTCGTCATGGGGGCCACGGTGCTGGTTTTCTTCGCGTTCGGCGAAGCCCTCCTGTCGACGGGACTCACCGGGAGGGGTAGAGAGGAGACGGCGCTCCGAATCGATCGCCTCTCGCGGATCGCTTTCCCGACCGTCTTCGTGGCCATCCTTTTCTACGCCCTCGTGCTGTGAGCATTGAGGCGATCGGTTCGGATGGCTGATCAGGCGGGGCGGGCCCCCGTGCTGTTCCTCCACTCACTCGGCGGGACCGCGGCCCACTGGCAGCCGCAGATCCAGCACCTGATGCCCGAGCGTATGGGCCTTGCGGTCGATCTGCCCGGGCACGGGGTATCCGACCCTGCGGAGGAGGGGGACTACTCACCCGCGGCCGTGGCATCGGAGATCTGGTCGATCATCGACGCTCTCCAGCTGGCCCCTCTCGTTCTCGTGGGGCATAGCTATGGCGCGGCCGTCGCGATCGCTCTCCTGGCCGAGAGACCTCGCGACGTCATGGGCATTCTCCTCGTAGATCCCGGCACGGACCTCCGCTTGGAGCCACCAGAGGAGATCGCCGAGTTCCTCGGCTCCCTGGCGTCGGGGTCCTTCGACGTCGTCGCCCACTACGAGGCCACGCTGAGCGGAAGCGCTAAAGCTGTAACAGATAGCGTGTTGGAGACTCTCACCGAGACGTCGCGTGAGGTGATCCTGGGTGCCCTGAGCTCGCTGCCGAGCTTCGATTCCGTCGCTCCGTTGCTCGGGTTCGAAGGGCCCGCGCTCTCGGTGATCGCCGAGCAGCACGATGGCCCCGGCGCCCTCCACCGAGTCGTCCCGAACCTGCCGGTCCGGGCGCTCTCCGGCGTGAGCCACTGGCTGCACATGGACGACCACGAAGCGTTCAACGCGCTTCTGGACGAGTTCCTGGAGCGGGTGGACGAGGCATGATGACGCCGTGGGTCCGCCGCCTGCTCATCGCCAACGTGATGATGTTCCTGGTGAGCATGTCCTCGCCCGCGGTCATGCGAGCTCTGATGTTCGTGCCGGCGCTCCTGCCCTACCGCCCGTGGACCCTCGCCACCTACATGTTCCTACACGGCGGCTTCATGCATCTGCTGTTCAACATGATCGCCCTCTTCTTCTTCGGCCCGCGGCTGGAGACGAGGCTCGGCTCGAAGGGGTTCCTCTACCTCTACTTCATCAGCGGGATCACCGGTGCGCTGCTGTCCATTCCGTTCAACCCGAACATCGCGATCATCGGCGCCTCAGGTGCTGTCTTCGGCGTTCTACTCGGCTTTGCTCGCTACTGGCCGAAGGAGAGGATCTACATCTGGGGCGTGCTTCCCGTGGAAGCGCGCGTGCTCGTGATCGTGATGACGGCCCTCTCCCTGTATGGCGGCTTCGGTGGTGCGCAGGATGGCGTCGCCCACTTCGCCCACCTCGGGGGTTTCGTCGGTGGCTACCTCTACCTGCGGTGGACGGAGAGCCGCTCGCCGGCCAAGAGATTCAAGGCGGTGGCGGACGGGACGGCCAAGCGTCGCTGGGAGACCGAGGGCACGAAGCTCGAGCGCTGGTCCAGCATCGATCGAGAGGCGATGCACGAGATCAACAGGGAGCGCTTCGACGAGATTTGGGAAAAGCTCCAGGCCGCGGGTGCTGGCAGCCTCAGCCAGCGCGAGCAGGCCTTCCTGGACCGCTTCAGCGCCGAGCAGGGTTAGCGCCAGCCGGCCAGCCCCGGCCGGTGAGGCTCCAGCGGCTACTCCTCGAGCAGGGACTCCTGAAGGCGGAGAAGGATCGCGACCAAGTCGGTCCGGAGCTCGAGGACCGGCAGGATCGGGTCGTCCTTCATTCGCCGCACCCGGTGGAGGAGCGTCCGGATGGTGTGTGCCCCGATCTCGAGACCGGGCTTCACCTCTCGCCACCGGAGAGGGGCGGAGATGGGCGCGCCGGGGAGAGGCCTGACGCTGTACGGCGCCACGATGAGCTGGCCGCGCCGGTTCTGCAGATAGTCGATGTAGACCTTCCCCTGGCGGGCCGTGAGGTTGCGCTGAATGGTCGCGATCGCTGGCAGCCGCCGGACGATGATCTGCGCCAGCAGCTGTCCGAGGGTCCGCGACTGCTCGTAGGTGTAGTGCGCTCCCAGCGGGATCATGACGTGAAGCCCCGTCGAGCCGCTCGTCTTCACGAAGGTCGAGAGCTCGATCTCCTGACAGAGCGACCGGATCGCCAGGGCGATCTCGATCACGTGCTCAAAGGGCGCTTCCTTGGGATCCAGGTCCAGCACGCAGAAGTCCGGACGCTCCAACTCCGTCACGCGGCTCATCCAGATGTGCAGCGGGATG
>JBDHIM010000020.1:0-26709 GCA_039587445.1 Gemmatimonadota bacterium | reverse complement strand
CAGAAGCGTGATCCTGGGGTCGACGATCTCTTCGCCGATCTTCGTGCCGCCGCCCTTGGCCGAGAAGGCGCTCCGTCCCTCATCCGCCGTGCGCGCGCTCAGCGAGAAGGCGAGGAGGCCGATGAGGTCTGAGACGGCTCGCGGCTCCAGCACGACGGGGTACGTGCCGGGCTCGAGCGGCTGAGGATCGCGCGAGCGAACCGCCTTCTCGATCGCGCGTCGGTGGATCCCCTCGAAGTCGACGTCGGCCCAATCGCGCCCCCCCGTGCCGGCCCAGCCGGAGCCGGTGCCATCCGCCGTGCGAACCGTGACGGAATAGGCGAAGTCGGTCGAGGCGTGGAAGGCGAAAAGGCCGGCCGAGTTGGCGAGCGCCGTGGACCCGGCCGAGCGCTCGAGGAATCCGGCGGCGGCGAGGCCCGCCGTTTCGCTCGCCGCCCCGATCGCCGAAGCCGCGACCTCCGCGCGCTTCTCGGCGTTCAGCTCCGCGGTCGACTCGAAGTAGCCCTGCGTCTCCGCGTAAGTCTGCGGCCCCAGCAGCGGCATGCGCTCGTCGTTTTCCGGCGCCAGGCGGGCCAGCTCCTGAGCGGTCTCGACCGCCTCGCTCAGCGATTCGTCGTCCAGCTTATTCGTCGTCACGCTCCCGGCGCGCTTGCCGAAGCGGGCCGAGATGAGCGCTGTCACATCCTCCGCGCCTCCCGCCGTCGTGACTCGGTTGACGGCGTAGCGGGTGTTGGACTGCCGGCCGCTCCGGAGTCGAACCTCCGTCTCATCGGCGCCGCTCATGGCCAAGATCCGATCGGCGAGCTCCCTAGCCTCCCCTTCAGTCAAGCCAGTAGCCGCTGCCGGACGGCTCGATGCTTCGGCGCCGACAGCGGCGCCGGCGCCGGGCATGGCGCGCCCGATCAGCTCTCTGCGATTCATCGTCTTCATGCTGTGACCTCTCGGAGTGTTCACCGCCAGCGGAGCACAAGAATCTTCTCCTCCGCACACCGCCCGGCAACACCGGTGGCTTGCGGCGGCCTGTGCAGACGGGAGGGCATTCGACTGTATGACAGGCGCTCGGAAGGGGCGGCGGCGCAGCAGAGCCGCGGTGGGGGAAGGGCAGAACCGAGGAACCTAAGAGATGGAGCCTCTCTCCGCGAAGTTGACTGTTTCCGCTAACTCTTGAGGGTTGGCGGCGGTCGCGATGCCGCGAAGCATGCCTCGGAAGACGACCACATGGAGCGGATACAGGCCGTACCAGTAAAGGAGGCCGGACAAGCCGACCGGGTCGAAGATCGCCGTCTGCCGGATGCGCGAGCCTCCGTCGGCAAGCGCTTCGACTTCGAACTGAAGCCAGGCCCGGCCTGGCAGCTTCATCTCGGCGTGGAGAGCCAGAAGCCGATTCGGCTCGTAGGATTCGACGCGCCAGAAGTCGACCGTATCTCCCAGAGAGAGGGTCTCCGGGTTTCGCCGGCCGCGCCTTGTCCCCGCGCCGCCCACCAGGAGGTCGAGAAAGCCTCGAAGACGCCACAGCCAGTCGGCAAAGTACCATCCGACGTGTCCGCCAATGCGGCGGATCGGATGGAACGCCGCGGCAGGCGAGCACGCTACGTCGAAAGAGCGGGAATCGACGATGCGGCTGCCGAACCGGGCGCCCGCCCAAGATCTCTGCGGCGACAAAGTGGACAGGGCGTCCGACCACCGCGTCTGGGCGAACTCACGGTCTTCGTTGGCCAAGGCGCGGTCGATAGCCTCGCCGATGTCTCGCGGTTTCACATCGAACTCTCGCAGCGCCGCCTGGTCGCGAACCACGGTCGAATTGCGCAGTCCATCGATGAGGTGACGCCCCACGCTGGCATAAACCGGTGTGACGAGGCCAAGCCACAGGCTGGAAAGGTAGGGAGTGAGCACGGGCACCGGGATCATGACGCGCCTGAGTCCGCGGCGGCGCGCATATTCCTGCATGATCTTGCCGTAGGAGACCACTGAGCTCCCGCCGACTTCGAACACGCGCCCACCCTCCAGGGTCAGGTCAAGCGCCGCGAGCAGGTAGGCCAACAGGTCCTCGATTGCGATCGGTTGCGCCTGGTTACGAACCCACGAGGGCGTGATCATCACCGGCAACTTCTCTACGAGCGCTCGCAGCATCTCGAACGAGAAACTCCCGCTGCCGATGACCACGGAGGCGCGAAACTCGACGGTCGGGACCCCTGATTCTCTCAGGATGCGCCCGACTTCCTGACGGCTCCGCAGATGATCGGACAGATCCGATCCCTCGCCGAGCCCGCCTAGGTAGACAATCCGCCGGACCCCCGCCAGGCGGCAGGCCTGGGAGAAGACGGCGGCGGCCTTCCGGTCTTCATCTCCGAAGTCCCCGGACGATGCCATCGAGTGCACCAGGTAGTAGGCGACATCCACACCCTCGAGCGCTACCGCCAAGCTGGCTCGGTCGAGGACATCGCCGCGCACGACCTCCGTGTCGGAACCGATCCGCTCACTGAGGTACTCGGGCCGGCGGGCCAGGCACCGCACCTTGTAGCCACGGTCCTCCAGAAGCGGCAGAAGCCGGCCACCCACGTAGCCGGTTGCCCCCGTCAACAGAATGCGCTGGCCGTCGCTCATGTATCCGCCTGCTGTGGTCAGATTGCAGCTGCCGCGCGAGCTCGCGGTGGCTTGTTCGCGGCCGGCGACAGGAGGATGGAACCAAGCCCGCCATCGACGCCAATCACCTGTCCGGTGATCCAACTGTTGCCCGGATCGAGGAGCCATGCAACCGCCCGGGCCACATCATCGGGCTCACCGAGCCTGCCGAGCGCGTGCATGGACTCGGATGCCCGAGCCGCCGCCGCCGGTCGCTCCGTGATCCGTTCGGTCAGCAGTGTGCGGGTGAGACCCGGCGAAACGACGTTGAACCGCAGGTCCACGTTCGCGTAGGTGGCGGCGGCCGACCGGGCCAGCCCCACGATGCCGACCTTGGCGGCGGCGATCGCCTCGTGATTGGCGATGCCAATCGCGGTAGCTGCCGACAAAATGAGAACGACGGATCTGCCCATCCCCCGCAGGTGTAGACCCGCGGCGCGCACGACCCCGAAGGCAGTACCGAGATTGGCATCCAAGACGGCGGACCATTCTTCCGGCTTGGTGACGTGTGCGGGCTTGAGGAGGAGCGATCCGACGCAGTTGGCGGTCCCGTACAACCGACCGGACTCGGAGATGTCACGTCCGATCCACTCCTCGACCCTCATCGGGTCGGTCGCGTCGAACGCCCGGGATGCCGCTCCCGTCTGGTGGGAGAGGGACTTGAGTCGGCTCTCGCCGCGTGCCGCGATGGCCAGTTGCGCGCCGGAACGGCTCAGCACCAGGCTGAGCGCGGATCCGATGCCGCCGGTGGCTCCCAGAACCGCAAAGACCGGCCTCTCCGCCGACGGGGGTTGAAGTTGTGAGGACATCAGTGTTCTCTCTTCGGCAGATCTATATGAATCGGGGAGGGTCGCCCCTCCCCGACCCGGGTTCTTGACTCGCCGCCTAGCGGCAGCCAGCCGACTCCTCACTCGGCAGGATGACCGCGTCGATCACGTGGATGACGCCGTTGGTGGCCGGGATGTCGGTCTTGATGACCTTGGCCCCGTCGACCATGACACCTTTGTCGCTCGTCTCGATCGACACCCTCTGGCCCTGAACGGTCTTGGCGCTCGAGAGCTTGACCACGTCAGCAGCCATCGCCTTACCGGGCACGACATGGTAGGTCAGGATAGCGACGAGCTTGTCCTTGTTCTCGGGCTTGAGAAGCTCCGCCACCGTTCCCTCCGGAAGCGCCTTGAAGGCATCATCCGTGGGGGCAAAGACCGTGAACGGACCGTCGCTCTTCAGCACCTCTACCAGGCCGGCGGCCTTGACCGCCGCGACCAAAATCTCGAAGGAACCAGCTGAGACCGCCACGTCCACGATGTCCATATCGGTGCCCTTTGCGTAGGCTGCGTCCTGCGCGACGGCAGGCGAGGCCGTCAGAACGGTGGCAGCGGCGACCAGGGCAAGGCGAATCGATTTCATTTCTTGTCTCCTTACTCATTGTTGATGGCTGTGCATGACGAACGCTTGTCTACCTGTTGTCAAGAAATTATACAGCTAGCACCCGTCTGTCAAGTCTCTGTGTATGACATACGATTGACACCACCGTCCCCGGCCGCTATGGTTCCTGTCCGCAAGCTCGCGTGCCGAGTGAGGAGATCAGATCGTTGAGCGTTCCTGCCGTCCGCATCTCGAGTTTGAACAGCGAAGATCCCAACCTTGAAGGCTCGTATATCCTCCACTGGATGGTCGCCGCGCGGAGGCCAAGTTGGAACTTCGCTCTCCAGCACGCGCGAGACTGGGCACTGAAGCTCGGGAAGCCGCTTCTGGTCCTCGAAGGTCTGCGAAGCGATTACCGGTGGGCCAGCGACCGGATGCATCGGTTCGTGATCGACGGTATGGTCGACCATGCGCGGGAGTTCGCCCGTCGCCGCATCGCTTACCATGCCTACGTGGAGCCGGAGCCAGGCGCGGGCAGAGGGCTCCTCGAGACCCTCGCGAAGGATGCCTGCCTCATCGTGACCGACGACTATCCAGCCTTCTTCCTGCCTCGGATGTTGCGAGCGGCCGGCAGGATGCCGGTCCGGTTGGAGGCTGTCGACACCAACGGACTGTTGCCTCTTCGAGCTGCCGATCGAGCGTTTCCAACCGCCTTCGCCTTTCGACGCTTTCTTCAGAAAGAGTTGCCACGGCACCTGGAAGTACGACCCGAG
Organism: Gemmatimonadota bacterium; assembly: GCA_039587445.1. GTDB lineage: Bacteria > Gemmatimonadota > Gemmatimonadetes > Palauibacterales > Palauibacteraceae. Next base: position 21,946 of record JBDHIM010000020.1, on the reverse strand, counting down.
CTGGATCCGCTCGCCGGGGCGCCGGCGGGGACGCCACGCCTGAGCACCAAGACCCTTCAGCGCTGGCCGGCCCTGGTAGCGGGATCGAACAGTCGGGCTCTGTACAAGCTCGTCGCCACGCTGCCTGTCGATCATGGGGTGCCGCCGGTACCTCACCGCGGTGGGTACTTGCAGGGAGCCCGCCAGCTGGAGAGGTTCATCGCCGCTCGTCTGGCTGGCTACGCAAAAAGGCAAAGCGATTTGGCCGAACCTGCCACCAGCGGGCTGTCGCCCTACCTGCACTTCGGGCATGTCGGGGCTCATCAGGTGTTCGAGTCGGTGCTGAACGCGGAGGGATGGAGGGCCGTCGACCTCTCGACCTCGACCGCTGGCAAGCGTCGCGGTTGGTGGGGCATGTCCGAAGCAGCCGAGGCCTTTCTGGAACAGCTCGTGACATGGCGCGAGCTCGGGTTCAACATGTGTGCCCTGTCGCCGGAGTACGATCGCTTCGAGTCCCTGCCCGAGTGGGCCCGGCGCACGCTCCGGGATCATGCTGCGGATCCGAGGCCGCACCTCTACACGCATGAGCAGCTTGAGGCGGCGTCGACTCACGACCCGATCTGGAACGCGGTGCAGCGACAGCTGCTGAGAGAGGGCTGCATCCACGGCTATCTGAGGATGCTCTGGGGCAAGAAGATCCTGGAGTGGTCGGGCACGCCGAGGGAAGCGCTCCGTGTCATGATCGAGCTCAACAACCGATGGGCCGTGGACGGTCGCGATCCCAACTCTTACAGCGGGATCTTCTGGGTTCTGGGACGCTACGACCGGGCGTGGGGGCCGGAACGCCCGATCTTCGGCAAGGTCCGATACATGACCTCCGACAACACCGCTCGCAAGTACAAGCTGGAGAACTACCTGGGCCGCTACAGTGATGGGAAGGCGTAGCGTCTCCAGTTTGCCGCAGGCAACACGTGGTTTCAGAGATCGGCTAGCGGGATTCCGGCGCTCACGGCTAGCGTGGGTTTGCCGACGAGAAACCGGCCTACCGGCCTATTTGAGGGGCAAATGAACGAATTCGCCCGACCGAGGCTCGTCCTGAGCCGGTGCCTAGAGCTGGAGAAGGTCCGGTACAACGGCGAGAAGATCGCCTACGGCTTCGTGCGCGAGCTCGAGCCGTTCGTGGACCTGGTACCGATCTGCCCGGAGGTGGAGATCGGGCTCGGAGTGCCGCGCGACCCGATCCGGCTGATCGATGGAGACGAGGGCGTTCGTCTCTTTCAGCCGTCCACCGGGCGTGACCTGACGGCCGAGACGGAAAAGTTCAGCGACGGATTCCTATCCTCGCTGCCGCCGGTAGATGGATTCGTTCTCAAGAACCGCTCGCCCTCCTGCGGGATCAGTGACGTGAAGCTCTACACCGCTGAGGGGAACCCTTCGTCCTCGGGCAAGCGAGCCGGGATGTTCGGCCGTGCGGTCATCGATCGCTTCGGCCACCTTGCGGTGGAGGACGAGGGCCGACTGCGCAACTTCCGCATCCGCGAGTACTTTCTCACCAAGCTCTACGCTCTGGCAGCGCTCCGGGAGGTTGCCGAGTCCGGTGCCATGCGCCATCTGATCGACTTCCATGCCCGCTACAAGTTCGTGTTGATGGCTTACAATCAGACGCGGATGCGTGAGCTCGGCCGGCTGGTTGCAAACGGAGGCGCAACACCCTTCCCGGATCTCGTGGCAGCCTACCGGTCCGGGTTCGCGGCGGCGTTGGCCAAGGCGCCGCGCTACACGTCGGTGATCAACGTGCTCGAGCACGCCGCAGGCTATTTCAAGAACATTCTCACGGCTCGAGAGAAGGCGATGTTCAGGCGACAGCTGGAACGATACCGCCACGGCCAGGTGCCGTTGGCCGCTCCTGCGGCGGTGATTTGGAGCTGGGTGGTGCGGGAAGACGAGGCTTACCTCGAGGGACAGGCCTTCTTCCATCCTTACCCCGACGGGTTGATGAGCGTGTCCGATTCGGGCAAGGGCCGAAAGATATAGCCCGGCGGCAGCCGGGAGGAGGCGATTGGCAACGGGGCGTTTGAAGGCTCGCAGGGAACACTAGCCGGCCAGAAAAACCAGCCTCGCATGAGGTCTAGCTTTTCAGCAGCTGGCGGATCCGCTTCTGACGGTAGTGGAAGATCCGGCGCAACTGAGCGCTTACGAGGGGAAACGCGGTCTCTCCGAGCGGTTTCGAGGGAAGACGGAACCGCACCTCGTCCTCGATGCGCGAGGCGCCGTTCCCATCCTCCAGGAATCGATGGACGTGCACCCATTCCCGGTAGGGTCCCCGCAGCTGCTCGTCGACGAATCCATGGGGCGGACTCCAGAACGCGATCAAAGTGCGCCATCGCATGGGGAAGCCGAAAAGCCTCAGCTTGTAGTCGATAAGGCAGCCTTCGTCCATCTGAATCGGACGCTGGCTCATGACTCGGAAGCCGAGCTCCGGAGGCGTGATCCTGCCTAGGTTCTCGGCATCCGAGAAGAAGCTGAACACCGCTTCAACCGGTTGTCGAAGGTGCATGGAAGCCCTGAGCTGATGTGCACCATCGGACGCTCCGGCACGGATCACTCGTACGACGCCTTCTCGCGGCATTCGGGTCAGTCCTGTTTAGTGAGGATGAAGCCGGCCGGATCGTATCCCTGGTCGGCCAGCTGGGTGAACAGTCTTTCGAGGGTCTCAGCGGAAAGCTCGGGTTCCCGGGCGAGAATCCAACCGTACCTGCGGTCACGAGTACCCACCAAGGCATACTCGTAGTCTTCACCCACATCGAGGATCCAGTACTGGCCCCAGAAGGGACGCCAGCCCGCGAAGCTCACGAAGCTCACCTTCAGCTTTGCGTTGGATTCGCGGTCGACGATCCGCGCCACTCCCTCGGCCTCGTCACCGCTACCGTCCGACTTGGTGCAACGGTTGAGGACGGTGATGTCACCGTCTTCCCTCAGCGTGTAGCGCGCCGTCACGTTGCGTGCGCAACTCTTCTGGAAGCGGTTGGGGATGCGAGCGATCTCGAACCAGGGGCCGGCGTAGCGCTCGAGATCGACGCTAGGAAAAGTCACTGGAGGACTGGGAACCTGGCCCGCGGCGCGGGCAGGTCCCAGCCCAACCAGCACGATAGTGGCCAACCCTACCGCCTTGCCCATCAACACCATCCTGGGAAATCCAGGAGCCACTATCGATTCGACCACCCTTACTCCGCGGCCGGCAACAGGACTGCGTCGATCACGTGGATCACGCCGTTGTTGGCCTCGATATCCGGGCTCAGGATGTTCGCATCGTTGATTCGTACGTTCTCGGCGTCGACCGTCACCGTAGATCCCTGGACCGTCGTCAGCTCGTCCTGAGCCAGAACGTCAGCAGCGAACAGCGCGCCGGGAACGACGTGGTACGTGAGGATCGAGATGAGCAGATCCTTGTTCTCCGGCTCGAGCAGGCTCTCTACCGTTCCGGCCGGGAGAGCGGCGAACGCGTCGTCCGTCGGCGCGAACACGGTGAACGGTCCGGGCGACTTCAGCGTCTCGGCCAGATCCGCGGCCGTCACGGCGGCTACGAGTGTCTCGAAGATGCCGGCACCGACGGCGGTGTCGACGATGTCGGGCAGCGGCTGGGGCTCCGGCGCGAGGATCGAATCGTCGTCTCCGCACCCCACTGCCGCGAAGCCGAGCATCAGGGGAAGAACGGCCAGTCTCAGGATTCGTGGGCTCGTCATGATCTTAACTCTCCTTGATTGGTTGGGCTTGTCTTGAGCTGGCTTCGACCGGGCAAGGCCAGCCAGCGTCCTCTGTTGTCTACTGATTGTCGAAGAATTTAATGGAGCATCGGTAGTATGTCAAGGCGTTGTTTAGTACATAGGTTTGACACAAAGGGGCGACACGGCTAACTTCTTTTCGTTGAGTGGAGTTAGACCGACTGCATTGAGAATCTGGGGGGGCAGGCAATGGCGGAGGAGCGTTACCCGATCGGCGTGGTGGCTCGACGTACCGGGCTATCGAAAGATGTGTTGAGAGTTTGGGAGAGCCGGTACACGGTCGTGAGCCCAGCCAGATCGGAATCGGGGCGTCGGCTCTATTCGGAAGACGATGTGGAGCGGCTCGCGCTGCTCCGGCAGGCTACCTCGGGCGGTTGGAGCATCGGGGAAGTCGCCGGTCGATCAATGGAGGAGTTGCGGGGCCTGGTGATCTCGACGCGCGCAACGGTCGCGGTGCGTGACGGAGAGGCGGTGCCGGATGAGCTCGTCGCGGAGTGCCTCGCGGCGATCGAAGCGATGTCCGCTGGAAGACTCGAAGCTACGCTCTCGAGGGCTATCGTGGAGTTACCGGCGACGGTGTTCTTGGACGACGTCGTCGCAAAGTTGTTGGAGGAGATCGGCAACAGGTGGCGAAGCGGCATCCTGGATCCGGGCCAGGAACACCTCGCCTCGATGGCCGTCCGCAATGCGCTTGCCCGTGTCATCTCCGACATGCAGCCGGAAGGTTCGGCTCCCGTGATAGTCGTCGCGACCCCGACCGGCGAGGACCATGAGCTCGGAGCCATGATGGCTGCCGCGGCAGCGGCATCGAGCGGGTGGCGTACGATCTATATCGGCGTCGATCTCCCGGCGGAGGACATCGCTGCCGCCGTTCGGAGAACGAGGGCCGAAGCGATCGGCCTCAGCCTCGTGGTTGCCAATGGCAAGTCCTCCCTGGCGCGCGTGAGCGAACAGCTCGACAGGTTGCGCGATGAAGTGGGACCGGGGGTAAAGATCTTTCTCGGGGGCCGCGCAGCCGCAAATCACGCAGATGTGGCGGCACGCATCGGAGCCGAGCGGCTATCCGACCTACCCGCGTTTCGAGCTCGGCTGGAGAGCGTAGGGAGCTGAGTCTCGCCAGAGCGCAAGTGTGTTCGGGATTGGCATGACTTGTGGCTTCCCGCTCTCGCAGCGTGCCGGAAATGGGCGGATCTCGGGCTAGCTTGTGGCGCGACGGAGAGAGGCGGAGATTCGCCCGGCCGTGATCAAATACCACTATCACTCAGCCCCGCGAGACCTGCCCCGCCTGGGTGTGCGCCGTGGCGATCGCATGTGCCATGTCTACAGCGATCGATCGCTGGCCGAGCTGATCACCTGGGGGCGGGAGCACGGCCTCAAGTCCGAGTGGATCGATCGCCGAAACGCCCTGCCGCACTTCGACGCCTTCGGAGAGCATCTGGAGCGTTGCGGTCCCGGCGTGGGCCGCGCCGAGCTGGTCGGCGACCTCCGCTGGTGGCGGGAACGCCGAGACCGGATCGATCCGACCGGGACCGGCGGCTGACCGACCCAAGAGTCGCCGCGCTGCCCGGCGGCAGGCCGTCTACTCCGGCGGCAGCAGCAGGTAGGTGAACAGGCCCTTAGCCACCAGCTCTCCACCCTGCGCCACCTCGATGTCACACAGGATCACCTGCCGACCCTGCTTCACGATCCGCGCGCGGGCGTTCAAATCCCCCGCCTCGGCCACCGCCGGTCGCAGGAAGTTCAGCTTGAACTCGATGCTGGTCATGCGGCGATCGGGAGGAAGGCTTCGGTAGAGGAGATACGCGCCGGCCGTGTCGGCGAGCGTCGCGAGCAGCCCGCCGTGCACCCATCCATCGACCTGAAGCGAAGAGGCCAGAACGGGGGCGGCCAACTCGACCTCCGTCTCGCTCTCGGTCAGGAGTCGGTATCCCAGATCCCGGATGATCGGGACGCGGGAGGCGAATCGCCCGAAGCTCGGTCTGCGGGCTTGAGAATCGGTGCCGGGCTCTCGCTCGCTCAGTACGCCGCCAGCTCCGCGATCCCCTTGGCGATATCGTCCACCTGGGGAAGGATGGCGTCCTCCAGCCGGGGCGCATAGCCGACGAAGGTGTCCAGCGACGCGATCCTGCGCACCGGCCCATCCAGCCACTCGAAGACTTCGTCGGCGACCCGGGCCGAGATCTCGGCGCCGAAGCCGAATGACTTGGAGTCCTCGTAGGCCACGATCACCTTGTTCGTCCGCTGCACGGACGCCGAGATCGTGGCCATGTCGAGCGGATTCAGGGTGCGAAGATCGATGATCTCCACATCTACCGGCCGTCCCTCTTTCTCCAGTTGGCGCACTGCCTTCCGCGAGCGCTCCACGAGCGCCCCATAGGTGACGAGAGTGAGGTCGTTCCCAGGGCGAACGACGTTGGCCCGGCCGAACGGGATCATGAAGTCCGGTCCCGGATACGCGGACTTGGCGTAGGGCTGCCGGTAGAGATGCTTGTGCTCGAGGAAGAGGACCGGATCCTCGCAGCGGATCGCCGTCCGGAGTAGTCCGTTGGCGTCGAGCGCGTTCGAGGGGCAGACCACGTGCACGCCCGGCGTGTGCGTGAAGAGCGACGCGCCCGTCTGGGAGTGGTACATCGCGCCGCCGGCCAGATAGCCGCCGTACGTCGTTCGAACGACCACCGGACAGCTGAAGGCCCCGTTGGAGCGCCAGCGGTAGGTCGCCAGCTCGTTCCGAAGCTGGTGATAGGCCGGCCAGATGTAGTCGAAGAACTGGATCTCGACGACCGGCTTCATCCCCCGCAGCGCCATCCCGACCGCGCGGCCAACGATGTTCGCCTCGGCGAGCGGAGAGTTGTAGACACGCTCGGCGCCGAACAGCCGCTGAAGGTTGGCCGTTACCTTGAACACCCCACCCTTGCCCTTCAGCTCCTCCAGGTAGTTCTCCTTGCTGACGTCGGCGACATCCTGGCCGAAGACCACGATGCGCGGATCACGCCCCAACTCATCGCGCATGCAGGCGTTCAGCAGGTCCACGGTCGTCTTCGGATCCCCCTCGAAGTGGGGCTCCGTCTCGAAGTCGTCGGAGGTCGCGTCGACGCTCGACGAGTAGATGTGTCGATACACCGTATCGGGTCCCGGTTGCGGCTGTTCCGCAGCCAGGTCGGCGGCCTCCGCCACCTCATCGTTCACCGTCTGGCGCAGCGCGGCGAGCTCCTCCTCAGTAGCGATGCCTTCCCGGACGAGGCGAAGCCCGAAGTTGCTGATCGGGTCGCGCCTCTTCTCCTCCTCCCGCTCTTCCTCCGGCTTGTACATCCTCTCGTCGTCCGACATCGAGTGACTGTAGGGCCGGACGACCCGGGCGTGCACGAGCGCCGGCCCGCGCCGCTCGCGACAGTAGGCCACCGCTTCCGTCATCACTCCGTAGCTGGCGATCGGGTCGGTGCCATCCACCTCTCGGATCAACAGGTTCGGGAAGCCGGAGACGAGCCGGGAGATGCTCGCGCCCGCTGTGTTCACCTCCACCGGAACCGAGATCGCGTAGCCGTTGTCCTCGACGATGTAGACGACGGGAAGCTGCAGGTTCGAGGCGGTGTTCAGGGATTCCCAGAACTCACCCTCCGACGTGGTGCCATCGCCCGTGCAGACGATCGCCACCTCGTCGCTCTCGAATCGCACGAGCTCTTCGAGGCCGAGCCGTGCCGCCTTCACCCCCGCCTCGGCGCAGCCCACGGCCTGAAGAAACTGGGTGCCGGTCGGACTCGAGGCGGAGGGGATGTTGTACTCGATGTGGCCGAAGTGTGAAGGCATCTGGCGGCCGCCGCTAGCCGGATCATCCGCCGCGCCTACGGCTTGCAGCAGCATCTCGTAGGGCGTGACGCCGAGCTCGAGGCAGAGAGCGCGGTCCCGGTAGTAGGTGAAGAACCAGTCGTAGCCGGGCCGGGTCGCCTTCCCCGCGGCGGTGAGCACCGCCTCGTGACCCGCGCCGCTGATCTGGAAGAAGATCTTCTGCTGCCGCTTCATCGCCATCTCGCGATCGTCGATGGAGCGAGATGTGTACATCGTGCGATACATGGAGAGCAGGTCGTCGGGCGTCAGCCCGAACCACTCATCCGGCTCGACCCGTCTCTCCATCTGTTCGACCGGCGTGATCATTCACTTCTCGTTGTCAGTGGCTGTTTCCGAGATCCGGCCTGCGGCCCGATACCTCCCGGACACGAAGCCGTAAAGCTAAAGAAACGGTCATCTCGGGACCACCGGAACCCGACCTGACCTGTCCCGTAGAACCCGTCGCGCCGCGCACGGATCCGGCGCCCTCTGAGGTGGCCGTTTCCGCTGCAGGAGTGATGCCATGAGACAATCGAATCGGACGCGGCTCGGGTGGCGAGACTCCGCCGGATGCAAGAGGAGATCGCCAGCACGCCGGAGCCTGAGCGAGACGCGCTCGAGCAGATGATCGGCCCCAGGATCCAGGAGCTGGAACGGATGATCGAGAGCGGGACGTTCGAAGTCCTGATGCGGACCCGCGAGTTGACCGTCTTCTAAGGGTACCGGTGGAGCACGGCAGGCCTCCGGGCCGCAGCGCGTCGAATCAGGGCGCGGCGTGGCTCACGGGAGGAACCACCGCCGGCCGATTCGATTCCAGCGACTGGTGAAGGTCCGCGACGATCTCCCAAACCTCCTGGCGGGAGATCTTGGCCCCGGGTCCTTCTCGCTCGACTCGATCCAGGGTCGCCCACGCCAACCGCACCGGGAGGGCGTTGAACGCGACGAGACCCGCCTCCGCGCCGGCACCCTGCAGAGCGAGCGTGTACTCGGACGCCGTCTCCAGATCACGGCGCGCGACCGAGAAGACCTCCGAACGATCCACGCCGGCCGGGATGTAGGCCCTCCCCTCCCGGATGTCGGTGGCCGAGTCCTTCAGGATGTTGACCAGCTGCAGACCCTCCCCGAACGCCCGCGAGCGCTCCCGAAGGAAGAGACCTATTTCGGCAAGCGAGGACCGCCCGAGCAGAAAGAGCTCGGTCAGCATCTCCCCGACGATCCCGGCCACGACGTAGCAGTAGTCCTGCAGGTCCTGGAGACTCTGGAGCTGCAGCCGGCCGTCATCGTCGGTGTCGGCCACGAAACGCGCCATGCCGAGCGCCGTCCGCACCGTGTGCCGACACACCAACGCGCGGGCCTCGGCGCTCAGCCCGGCGTATTCGTCCAGTACGTGGGGCGTGTCCTCCAACAGCTCGCGATAGCCGTCGTCCGATACCGGCGTCTCCGCCGCCCAATAGGCTGCAAGCCGCCTCGCCTCGGCGGTCCAACTCGTCGTGAGCCCCGAGTCTGCCGGCGCATCGGCGCGTTGCAGGAGCCGGCAGAACTGCTCGAGCGCCTCGATCCGGCTCTCTCGCGGCCAGGACGACGAGTCCTCGAAGGTGTCGGCGATCCGGAACAAGAGGTATGCGATCATCACCTCTCGGCGCGTCGGCTCCGGGAGCAGCGGTATGGAGAGCGCGAAGGTGCGGCTGGTCTTCTCCAGCAAGAGATCCAGGTCGGCCATGGGCTCCTGTTCTCGAGCGGTTTGCGGGCGGGAAAGGCGGTATCAGCCTATCCGGGCCATCCGCCGAGTTTAGTCGACCGGCTGCCGCGCCGTCAAACCCCGATCGGCTCTCCGATCGAGACGTCCTCCGGGGAGACCACCGGCTTCCGCGATGCCCGTCGCGGCTCCGCGAGCGCCGGCAGAACCACCAGGGTGCAGACGAGAACCGCCAGCATGCCGATGGTCAGAAGGCGGCCCATGCTGGCCGTTCCGGGATGGCTCGAGAAGGCCAGATTGCCGAAACTGAAGATCGTCGTGAGAGACGCGTACAACACCGCACGGGCCGTGCTGGTCTCCAGGAGACCGCGGTCCGGCGCCGTACCCGCACGGCGTCGGTGCACCATGTGGATCCCGTTGTCCACGCCGACGCCCAGAAGGAGGGGAAGCGCGATGACGTTCGCGTAGTTGAAGGCGATGCCGAAGAGCACGGTCGCCGCGCCGGTCATCGCGCCCGCCAGGAGCAGAGGGATCATGACGCGTGACGCGTCCGGCACGCTTCGCAGGGCCAGCAGCAAGAGCAGGAGCGTCGCGATCGCGGCGCCGATCAAGGCTCGCCGAAACGCCGCTACCACCGCCTCGCCAGCCGAGACGTTGATGACCGGCTCGCCGGTCGCGCGAGGCGCGATCGTGCGCACCTCCGCGACGAACGCCCGAAGCGCCTCCTCGTCGCCCAGATCGGCCCGTGGGATGACCTCCACCCGCCGGGTACCGTCCGCGGCGACCCACCTCCGCACCAACTCCTCGGGCAGATGCTCCTCGGAGATGGACCGCGCAGCCAGCGAGGTGCGCAGGTCGGCCAGGCTTCGACCCAGACCTCCGACCAGGCTCTCCTCGACACGCTCGAGAGCCCGCTCCTGCCGTCGCTGAGGAAGATCCTCCATCCGCCGTTGCCAGTTGCGGATCTGGAAAGTGACAAAGCGACCGAGATCGACTTCGTCCGGCTCGAGCTCCAGCCCGCGGACGCTCCGCCGAAAGCGCTCCACGTCCGCCATGCGCTCCGAGGGCCCCGGCGTGGGCGGAGTCGACTTCTCCGGGACCTCGGTCGTCGGGAGATCCCTCGCTTCCGGGGCGGTCCCTAGGGCCCGCGCGATTCGCTCGACTGCGGCGAGCTTCGCCTCCTGCCCCCCGGGCACGAAATCATCGAGGGAGATCGCGGCCTCGACGCCCTCCAACCGTTCCAGCCCCGCGGCGATCTCCTCCGCCTCCTCTCGATCAGCAGCGAGCACGGAGACCGTCATGGGCCTGGCGGTGCTGTCGCCGAGAAGCTCGAGGAAGGTCGCCGTCGACTCGCCCTCCGGATCCCGTAGAGCAAGTGGATCCAGGTCGAAGCGGGCGCGCGGGAGAAGAGCCACGGAAGCGAGGGCCACGACGGCCGCGCCGAAGAGCACCGCCCGGCGATGCCTCGTCACACCGTTCGCGAGCCCTCGCGGCAGGACGCCGCCGACGAGAGGCGCTTCGCCCGGCGTCGGTCGGAAGGGGACCAGGCTGAACAAAGCCGGAAGCAGCGTGATCGTGATCGCGAAGCTGATCAACATGCCCGCCCCGCCGATCAGGCCGAGCTCCGATACGCCCTCGAAGTCCGTCGGGACGAACGCGAAGAAGCAGGCGGCCGTCGTCACCGCACTCATGAGGAGCGATGCCCCCACGTCGCCCGCCGTCTGTTGCAGGGCGTCCTGGTTCGCCGCCCCGCGCGTTCGGAGCTCCCGGTACCTCAGGCTGTAATGGATCGCGTAGTCTATTCCGAGGCCGATGTACAGGACCGCGAACGCCATGCTGATCAGGTTCAAGTGGCCGACGGCGAGCGCTGCGAAGGCCGCCGTCAGCACGAGCCCGACCAGCAGGGTGATCAGCGCGGCCGCGATGAGCCGGGCGGAGCGCAAGCCCGCGTACAGGATCAGGCCGACCATGATCAGCGCCAGCGCACCGGCCGTCTTCATGCCGCCAGCGGCACTGCGCAGCTCCTCCTCGGACATCGGGACGAAACCGGTGAGGCGCACGCCCACGCCATCCTTCGCCGTCAGGCCGAGGCTGTCCGCCACGGTCCGTATCCGCGTAAGCGCCGGCTCGCCGGGGAAGAGGAGATCGAAGTCCAGGCGCGGCAGGATCTCAATGTAGCGGCGAAGCTCCTCCGGCGAGGTCCGATGGCCGCTCATCAGGTCACGCCAGGGGAGCGGCTGCACGCGATCGACCATCGAGCTCTCGAACGCCCCACCGACGGCACCCAGCAGCTCGACGGCGCGCCCCTCGTCGTCCGCATCCGACACTTCCGCCGAGTCGGCCTCCGTCTGCTCGGCGGCATCGGCCAGCGGGCCGCGATCGGCGATCAGCATGCTGTCGAGAACGGTGAGGAAGCGACCCAGATCGGGATCGCGCTCCAGGCCGGGCAGCCAGGCCTCGGCTTTCTCCAAGCCGTCCGCGAGATCCTGGAGCTCATCCAGGTTGGCATAAAGGAGGGCGTTTCGCTCGAAGAACTCCCCCCCGCCCGTGAGGTGGACCTCCCGGAAGAGATCCGGCTCGGCCCGAAGATGCGCCCCCAACCTACGTTGCGCGTCGGCCGCCAGATCCGCGGTAGCGCCTCGGATGACGACGACGATGTTGTCGGCATAGTGGGGAAAGAGACGCTTGTGGCGTTCGTTCTCGACTCGCCACGGGAGATCGGCGGAGAGCATGTCCACCGTGTTCGTGTCGATGCCCAGCCGCTGGGTGGTCAGGTAGACGGAGCCAGCGGCGGCGGCGGCGGCGAGAAGCACGACGAGGGCCGGAACGCGGCCGACCATCTTCGTCCATGACGCGAGAAGGCCGCCCACGCCGGCACGGCGGCCGTCTCGAGAACCGGCAGATCCGCTCACGCCACGATCAGGCTACGGCGGTTACGACCGTTCCGCCTGCCTCTTCGCCGATCAGGGCCCTGGCCAGTGTCCCTTCCCGGGTCCCATCTCCGATCCAGGAGCGGACACCGCGCCCGGCCAGGGCGAGGGCCGTGTCCAGGCGGTGAGCCATGCCTCCGGTCACGTCGGTCGCGGCCGAGCCTCCGACGGCGTCCCTGAGCCCGTCGCCAAGGGAGGCGGACACCCGGCTCACCGTAACCCCCTCCGCATCGTAGATGCCGTCGGTCTCGCCGAGCCAGATCGCGCGCTCGACGGCCCAGCCGTGATCCGGCAGCGACTCGGCCAGTCGGCCGAGGACGGTCTCGGTCGAGAGGATCGACGCGCCCCGCTCCCGGTCCATAACGACGTCTCCGTAGGTCACCGGAAGGAGCGATCCCGACAGCGCGAGAGCGAAGGGCTCGGCCTTGAAGGAGACGATGCGAGCCTCGGAAGCGGTCGCTGCGCTGCTGGGCGCGATCGAGAAGGCGGGCAGATCCGCCTCCCGAAGCGCGGCCATCACGAGCGCATGCAGCTCGGCCGCCTTCCGCTGAACGTGGGGCGCACCGCGAGCGATCTGCGCGATATCCTCGCTCGAGCCGCTCGGCGCTTCGCCGGAGGCGCCATCCCCCAGCAGGCCGAAATCGTGCGCGGCCGCGTGACCGAACGAGCCGCTGCCGTGCCCGAGCACCAAACCGCCCTCCAGGCCGGGCCAGGCTTCCGCGATCTCTCGAGCCAGCCGGTCGATCACCTCGGTACGCGGCGTGTCGGGCCTGTCCTTCCGTGTGATCAGGCTCCCGCCGAGCTTCACGAGAACGACCGGCCTCATAGGAGATGATCCTCGCACAACCTCGGGCCGGATCCCACGCCGTCGCGGATGACGCGCTGCACAGAGGCCAATTCCGTCATTCGCTCCGCCACCTGAGCCTCATCGGCGGGCCGGCAGATAACGTGCACGTTCGGGCCGGCATCCATGGTCGAGTAGGCCTCGACGCCGTCCAGGCGCAGCTGCCGGACGGCGTCCAGCGTCTCGATCGTGCCGGGAGTCCAGTAAAAGATCGGCGGGATCGCGGACATCGCCACGAGATGGAGGTCGATGCCCTCCTCTTCCACGACGGGACCGAGCAGGTGGAAGTCGCGGCTCTCGATCGCCTGTCGTACGGCGTCGAGCCGCCCGGGCAGCAGGGCGAGCCGTTCGCGGAAGTAGGGGCTGGATCTCACGCGGCGGTGACCGTCGAGCGAGGAGACGGATTTCGGCTCCGTGGCCACGACCGCGACCACGTCGCGAAGCTCCCAATCCTCGGCAGATGCCAGCGGACGCGCGTACACATCCTCCTCGTGAGGCCCGCCAGGAAGCTCGACGTACCCACCCAGCACGGAGCGCGCCGCCGAGCCGGACCCGCTGCGGCGCGCCAGGACCGACAGCTCGTCTCTCGATGGATCGAGTCCCAGAGCCCGGGTCGTGGCGAAGGTGAGGGCGGCGAAGCCGGAAGCCGAGGATGCCAGGCCCGCCGCGGCCGGGAAGCTGTTCTTCGTCGCCACTCTGAAGGACACCTCGTCGTCCACCAGGCACCGGAGGCGAGCCAGATGGTCCAGGACGCGGCGTGCGAAGGCATCGGGCGCGGGCTGAAGACCTTCCGGCTCGGCGAGAAACACCTCGTCCGCCGAGCCGGGCTCGTCAGACTCGGCGGGGCGCGTCTCGACGGTGCAGGTGCTGACGCACCGGTCGAGAGTCATCGATATGGAGGTATTGAGGGGAACGCCCCGCTCGAGATCGTGAGCCCCCCAGTACTTGATGAACGCGATGTTCGCGGGCGCCTCCGCCGTGGCCCGTCCGCTCACGCGGCCTCCAATCGCAAACCGGGAGCTCCGAGACCCACATCGTACCGACGCAGGCTCCGGAGAAACGGCCAGCCGTCCAGCGTAGACGGCTCCGGATGGAAGACGAGGATGCAGCCGGCACCGGCGGGCGTGGATTCCAACGAGCCGGCCCCCGAGATCTTCGCGGCGCCTCCCTTGGCCTCGATCTTCCGAATCAGCTCTCGAACCTCCGCGGGGACGACGCCCAGCTCCTCCAGTCCTCGCTCGTACTCACGGATGCAAGCGATCACGGCGGCCGGCTCGGGCTCGCTCTCGGCCAGCTCGGATCGAAACGTCCGCGTCGTCTCGCCCATCTGCTCGAGGAGCGGCCCGTAGCGCTCGGGTTCGTCCTCCACGCGCTCGCGCACCGCTTCCACGACCGTACCCGTCGATTCGGCCGGCGACCCGGTGTCGAACACGCGGAACGCCGCCAGCAGCTTCGAGCGATCCAGCGCCCGGCTGAACTGGAGCTCTCCCCTCGCGTCCGGCTCCGCCCAGACCATTCCACCCTGCAGGACCGTGGATCCATCAACACCCGAAGGGAACCCGTGCTGTCGCCTCTCGACCTCGAGGGCGATCCGCTCGACGACGTCGTCCGCGACGGGGGGGGCGCAGGCGGCGAGGGTGCCGGCGACGACGCCGACGGCCAGCGCAGCCGAACTGCCCATGCCCCGGCCGAGCGGAATCCGGGATTCCACCTCTAGCGTCAGAGATGGAGGGTCGGTCGAAGCGATGATTCCGGGTTCTTCCAGCAGGTAGGCGATGGCCTCGCCGAGCGCGACCTTGATGAGGTGGGCGGGGTCATCGTCGCTCACGCCCTCGAAGCCCTCCGCGGTGGGCGCGTCGGCATAGCGCTCCCACCGTTCCCGCACCGACTCGGCGTAGGAGGCCACGTCGGCGCACGTCGAATGGAGCTCCAGCGCCTGAAGGGTGCCACCGGCACGTTCGGTCGCGCGGATGGTGACGGATCCGCCGTCTCCCATCCTCGGCCTCTGGGTCACCGCAGCCACGAGCCGCAGATCCACGGCCGTGACGAGCGCCGGATGACCGTACACGACCGCGTGCTCCCCCATGAGAATCAACTTCCCCGGTACCGAGGCCCGAACAGTGGTCAACATCGTTACAAGCACAGAGCGGGCGACCGCCGCCGCCCGCTCCCTGACCACCCAAGAGCCCCGGAGACTACCGGGGCGAGATCAGCCGCTGCCGGGCCGACTGTCTGGGGATGCATTTCCGCGACCCAGTTTCTCGTGCGCGCTGGCCAGATCCTGAGAGGTGAACGCCGCCATCAGCGACAACTCCCCCGCCAGCACCGTGGCCCCGAAGATCTCCGCCAGGCGCAGCGCGGCTCTTCCGGGCTGCGTCGGATCCGCCCTGACCCCCAACATCTCGAGGGCTTGCCTCTGCGTGTCCAGCTCTGTTCCGCCGCCCACGCATCCGATCGGAACGGCCGGCATGTAGACCGAGGCGTAGACGGCCTCGGGGCCGAACGCCTCGATGCAGGTGATGCCGAGAGAGCCTTCCACGACGTGCGCCGGGTCCTGTCCCGTCGCGATGAAGAGCGCGGCCAACAGGTTGGCGTAGTGCGCGTTGAAGCCCACGGCGCCCGCGGCGATAGAGCCGAGAAGGTTCTTCCGATACTGAACCTCGACGAGCGTGCGTGCCGTCGTCTTGAGGATTCTGCGAAGCACGGCGGCCTCGAGGATGACTTCCGCGAAGATCCGCTTGCCCCTTCCTTCGTGGAAGTTGATCGCCGCCGGCTTCTTGTCGACGCAGTAGTTGCCCGATAGGGCGACGCACTCGACACCCGTCTCGGGCTCGATGAGATCCCGGACGATCCGGTCGCAGGCGATCGTCGCCATGTTCATCCCCATGGCGTCCCCGGAGGCGAACCGGAATCGCAGCAGCACCGTGGTGCCGAAGCTCTTGGGTCGAATGTCGAGCAGCTTCAGGTGGCTGCTCGTCTTCTCGGCGATACGGCGGATCTCGTCGATCCGCTCCTCGACCCACCCTACGAACTTCCGCGTAGCATCCAGCCCGGCCGTCCGGAAGACAGGCGCCCGCGTCATCCCGACGTCCTCCACGTGCACCCGGGCTCCACCGGCGGCGCGGATCGCCGAGCAGCCCCGGTTCGTGCTGGCCACGAGCGCGGCTTCCGTCGTGGCGAGCGGCACATAGACTTCCTCATCGATCTGCTCGCCTCGCACGTGCAACGGCCCCACGACGCCCATCGGGACCTGCGCCACACCGATGAAGTTCTCGCAGTTTCGGAGCGCGGCCCGGTTCGAGTCGAGCGAGAAGGACCCGATGTCTTCCAGACTGGCGCCGGTCAGCTGCTCGAGGGCCTGACGCCTGATCTCCGCCTGAACATCCGGAGGAAGATCGCGTGGAAGCTCGTGAAAGCCTATCTCCCCCGCGACGAGCGCCTGGACCAGCTGCTCCCGCGTCCGGGCCGCAGAGGCCTTGGACGCCTTGGAGGCTACGGTGGATGCTTTGCTCATGTCCTGGACCTTTTAAGCAGGTCGACGCGCCGAAGCTCGTCGATCGTACGTGTCCCCACACACAACATCGCGATCCTGAGTTCGTCCACGATCCGCCCGACCCTATCGATCACCGCCTCGGCCGACACCGTGGCGGGCTTCAACAGCGGGTAGGCCGTGCCTACCAGGTGTGCGCCGAGGGCGATCGCCTTCGCCGCGTCCAGTCCGCTTCGGATCCCACCGCTCCCGATCACGGTAACGCCCGGGACTGCGGCCACTTCCTGGATCGAGACGGGCGTCGGAACGCCCCAATCGACGAACAGTTCGCCGATCTCGACGTCATCGGCGCGACGAGCCTCTATGCGAGCCCAGCTCGTCCCACCCAACCCGGCCGTGTCGATGATTCGGATCCCCTGCTCCGCAAGCGCCCGCGCCGTGTCACCGGAGATCCCGCAGCCGATCTCCTTGGCGATCACCGGAACCTCGAGCTCCCGAGCGACCTCTCCCAGCTTCGGCAGCAGGCCACTGAAGTCCGTATCGCCTTCGGGCTGGATCGCTTCCTGGAGCACGTTGAGATGGAACGCCAGGGCGTCCGCGTCAATCATCTCGACGGCGGCCCTGCATTCTGCGATTCCGTACCCGTAATTGAGCTGAACGGCCCCGAGGTTCGCCAGGAGAGGGATCGAGGGCGCGAGATCCCGCACCTGGAAGCTGGCTGCCTGGAGCGGATCCTCGATCGCCTTGCGCTGCGAGCCGACGCCGAGAGCTATGCGGCGATCCTCCGCCGCCCGCGCCAGGTTCCGGTTGATCTCGCCCGCCGCTTCCGTGCCGCCGGTCATGCAGGAGACCAGGAGGGGCGCCTCGATACGCTTTCCGAGGAACTCGACCGAAACGTCGATATCGTCCAAGGCGATCTCTGGTAACGCGTTGTGCTCGAAGGCGTAGTCGTCGAAGAAGCTGCGTCCGGCCTGGTTGGTGGCGTCGAGCGCCAGGCGGATGTGCTCGGCCTTCCGGTCTCGCTCGATCGCCGTCATCGTGTCCCGGTCACTCATCGGTCCCGGTGTCCCGAGTACTCGATCAGGCCCTCCAGAAACCCGTGATCCCCGGATCTCAGCGGCGCCTCTTCCAGCGCCGACCGGGCGTCCTCCAGACGCTCCTCGATCATCTGGGAGACGGCCTCGAGCCCGCCGGACTCGAGGATAATCTCTCTTGCGCGGCTCGCCTCCTTCTCTCCCAGATCCGGCCGTCCGAGCATCGCGCGAAGCTCCTCCGCCTCGCCTGGCTCGGCGAGCCCCAGCGTCCGGTGGATGAGGAAGGTGTACTTGCCCTCGATCAGATCGGACGCCACCGGCTTACCGACCGCATCGGCGTCGCCGAAGGTACCGAGCACGTCATCCTGTAGCTGGAAGACCTCGCCGACGGCCCGGCCGTATCGAGCCAGCGCCGCCAGCGCTTCCGACGGAGCTCCGGCCAGCAGCGCCCCGAGCTCTATCGGACGCTCGACGGAGTACCGGCCCGACTTGAGGCGGAGCGCCCGAAGCAGCTGATCCTCGGTCGGATCGGGCTCGTATGGAAGCAGCATCTCCAGGTACTGGCCGCGGATCACCTCCTCGCACATTCCCGAGAACGCCGTGTCGAGAGCACGCCCGTTGCCGGACTCGTCGCCGAGCGAGGAGCGGGCCGAAGCATACAGCTCCACGGCCCAGGTGTGTGCGAGGTCACCGAGCAGTATGGCCACCGAACGGCCGAAGTCGGCGGCGTCGCCCGGCCGGCCGCGAGCCTGGTGGACCTCGGTGAAGCGTGCGTGCGCGGAGGGCTGCCCTCTGCGCATCTCGCTGTGGTCCATGATGTCGTCGTGAATGAGCAGATAGGTGTGGAGCAGCTCCGAGCTCATGGCGAGCGGCAGCGCCGCCTCATCGGAAGCTCCGCCACACGCCCGGTACGTCTGGTAGACCAGCGCCGGCCTGAGGCGCTTTCCGCCGCCGGTGACGAGACGACGGACTTCCTCGACGAGCTCGCGGCTCTCCGGCTCCTCCGACACCTCGCGGAGCTTCCGGTCGAAGAAGGCGGCCAGTTCGGTCTCCAGACGCTCGCGGAACTCGCCGAGCCGGAGAAGAAAGCCGGAGATCGCCGAGCCCCGCTCGGCCTCGATCGTCCCGGTGGGGGCCATCAGCTCGCTGCCCGCGCTGAAACGCCACCCGAGACGGCAAGATAGCCGGCGACGGCCTCCGCCAGAGCCCGGCCGCAAAGGTCGATCCGGCTCCTCATCCGCAAGAGGTCGGGGATGACTCGCGGATGGCGTGCGGCGTGACGCAGGACGGCCGGCCTCTGGATCTCCCCTCCCGGTCCAGAGCAGTCGTGAAGGAAGTCCGGAAGGGTCTCGGAAGCCGTGTCGAGGACCGCCCGAATGACGACCCACGGAACCGCGGCGTCTTCGGCCGCCGCGACGAAGTAGGCGGATTCCAGATCGAGAACGCTCGCGTCCTCCAACGGAACGACGCTCTCCCGCACGCGGCGCTTTTCATCCGACGTCAGGACGAGATCATCGACCGTGACGACGGTGCCGAGCCTTGCACCGGCGGCCCGAGCGGCCGAGTCGGACGCCTCCGGTGCCTCGCGGAGTGACCCGTCGGCCGAGATGACCTGCCGCGCCATGATGAGATCCGCCGGCTTCAGGTCGGGGCTGAGGCCGGCGGCCGAGCCGACAGCCAGCAACCGGCTCACCGGCACGGCCTCCAGCAGAGCCCGCACGCCGTACCGAGCGCGTGCCGCCCCATCCCCCGTGACGAGAACCGCCAACGGCTCGTCGCCGAGGAAGCCCAACGTCAGACTGAGCCAGCCACCCGAAGCCTCCGTCGCCAGCGGCGCCTTGTTCCGGTTCGTCAGTCGGCCTACCAGAGGAGCGATCTCCTCCGGTATCGCGGCTACGACGGCCGTCCGCGGGCCACCTGAGATGGCTGCTACCCGGCGAGATTCCATTTCACCATCCGCGCCATGTCACGCGGGTTCCTCCGCAGCTCGATGACCGCGGACGCCTCGAAGCCCGAGTGCATCTTGCAGTTCGTGCACAGCGGATCGGATCGGGATTCCCAGTAGCTCCAATCCGTACCGTTCCAGAACTCATCCCAGTCGAAGGTGTTCGTCTTCTGGATCAAGTAGCAGGGCCCCTTCCACCCCATCGGGGTGAAGGTCACGGTGCTCCAGGGAGAGCAGGCGTAGTCTCGAGAGCCGGCCGCGAACTCCAGAAACATCGGAGTGGAGGTGAACTTGTAGCGATCCGAGAGCTCGAGCACGCGCTTGAACTTCCGCTCGATGTCCTGACCTGTCAGGAAGATGCTCTCCTCGACGGACTCATACTGGTAGCCGGGCGAGATGAGCATCCCGTCGACGTCCACGTCGCGCGTGAGGAACTCGCACAGCTCCTCGACCTCCGCGATCTCGGTCTCCTTGTAGACCGTCGTGTTGGTGATCACGTGAAAGCCGAGGCGCTTGGCCTCCCTCATCATCGCGATCGCCTTGTCGAACACGCCTTCCCGATCGACCACGTAATCGTGCGTCTCTCGCATCCCGTCGAGGTGGACGTTGATCGTGATTCGCTTGTGGGGCTCGATCTTGCCGAACACGCGCTTGTCGAGCAGCAGCGCGTTGGTGCAAAGATAGATGTGCTTCCTCCGGGCGATGATCCCGTCGATGAGCTCCTTGAGCTCCGGGTAGACCGTCGGCTCTCCGCCGCACAGCGACACCGCCCCCGCCCCGCAGTCATCCAGCGCCTTGAGGCAGACATCCACCGGGAGGCGGTCCTTGAGCTCCCCGGTGTGCCGCTCCACCGAGCAGCCGAGACAGGCCAGATTGCAGGTCCAGAGAGGCTCGAGCATCATCACGAACGGGAAACGCTTGTTGCCCTGCAGGGCGTTCTTCACCTGCAGCCGGACCATGTCCGTGGTGATGTGAAGGGGAAAACGCATCTCAGAGATCGATCGCCTGACGGTACGTAGCGAGGGCGAGCAGCGGGAAGTAGTCGTCGTACAGGTGATACTTCAGATAGAACACCTTCGGGAAGCCCGTGCCCGTCCAATGCTCATCGTCCCAGGACCCGTCCTCGAGCTGCATGCGCCTGAGAAAATCCACGCCGCGGCGGACCTCATCGGACGTGTAATCGCCCGTCGCGAACAGCCCCAGCAGCGCCCAGGAGGTCTGAGCGGCCGTGCTGTCGCCGATGCCCTTCAGCTCCGGCTCTTCGTACGAGCGTAGCGTCTCGCCCCACCCACCATCCTCGTTCTGACGGGATCGCAGCCAACGAACGGCCCTTTGGTAGCGCTCCTGCTGCATGTCCACGCCGAACCGGCTGAGGCCGTCCAGCGCCAGCCAGGTGCCGTAGATGTAGTTGCAACCCCAGCGGCCGTACCACGTGCCGTCCTCGCATTGGCGCGAATCGAGAAACGAGATGGCCCGCTGAACCGCGCCGTCGTTCGGATCGAAGCCCTCGAGCGAGAGCGTCTCGAGCACGCGACCCGTGATGTCCTCCCAGCTGGGATCGATCATCGCGTTGTGATCGGCGAACGGGATCAGCTTCAGCAGCTCCTTGTCGCAGCCTCGGTCGAAGGCCGCCCACCCGCCGTCCGGGTTTTGCATCGAGAGCAGCCATCGAAGCGCACGACGCCGCGCCGCGTCGACTCGCTTTCCGAGCTCGGGGTCGGTGATCCGCATCCGCCCGAGGGCGGTGAGCACCATCCCCGTGTCGTCACAGTCCGGGTAGAACTCGTTCGCGTACTCGAAGTACCAGCCGCTGACCTCGCGGTGGCCGTTCTTCCGATGCCGGTCCCCGGGATGTCTGACCTCTTTGGTGAGCAGCCACTCCGCCGCTCGCCGGAGCGCCTCGTGGTCCGGGTCGAGACCGGTCGCCGCGAGGATCCGGGCCGCCTGGGCCGTGTCCCACACAGGCGAGAGGGCGGGCTGGATCTTCAGCGCGTCCCCGAGGTCCACTTCCAACTTCTCGAGCGCACGGAGCTGACTCTCGATGGCCGGATCGTCCAGCGAATAGCCAAGACAGCGGAAGGCAAACACGGTGTTGACGATCGCGGGGAAGATCGCTCCCAGACCGTCGCTCACTCCTCGGCGACACGCAGCGCCTTGCGACGGAGAACCTTGAAGCGCCCCCGCTCCAGCAGCTTGATCCCCTGATCCGCCCGGTGGAACAGGTAGTGCCACCCTCTCGTCCAGGGCCCGCCGCCGTTCGTCGTCGTCCGAGACTCACTCGCCGGCAGAAACAGCTCGGGGATGTTCGCTTGCTCGGGAACCTGACACTGCGGCTTGTACGCCCAGATAATCGACAGCGGGACGAAGATGCCGCGCGACCAGGAGGACATCTCGTTCAGGTTGAAGTAGAACCACCCCGGCAGA
>JBDHIM010000141.1:0-11176 GCA_039587445.1 Gemmatimonadota bacterium | reverse complement strand
ACCCTCTCTTTCATCGGAGACACGCCGGAGCACCCGAACGAGATCTTCGTCCTGAGGGGCGATGGCGGGACGCCGGAGCGGATGACGAACAGCAACCCCTGGCTCGCCGACGTCCGGTTCGCGCCGCAGGAAGACGTGGTCTGGCAGGCGCGGGACGGCCTCGAGCTTCACGGGCTCCTCATCCGCCCACTCGACGAGGTTGGCGGACGTCGCTACCCGCTCGTGGTTCAGGTTCATGGCGGGCCGGAATCCCGGTACGACGATGGTTGGCTGACCAGCTACTCCCTTCACGGGCAGGTGGCGGCATCTCGCGGAATCGCGGTCTTCTACCCCAACTACCGCGCGAGCACCGGGCGAGGCGTCGAGTTCAGCAAGCTGGATCACGGCGACATGGGTGGTAAGGAGTTCGATGATATCGTCGATGGGGTGGACCATCTTATCGAAACGGGACTTGTCGATCGGGATCGCGTTGGTGTAACCGGTGGATCGTATGGAGGTTACGCGACAGGCTGGCTGACGACGAGATACAGCGACCGATTCGCGGCCGGCGTCATGTTCGTGGGGATCAGCAACCAGATCTCCAAGGTGGGCACGAGCGACATTCCAGAAGAGATGTTCCTCGTGCACAATCGGCTGCGGCCGTGGGACAACTGGGAACTCTTCCTGGAGCGGAGCCCGGTATACTGGGCGGGCGACTCGAACACGCCGCTGCTCATCCTGGCCGGAAAGGACGATCCACGGGTCCACCCCGAGCAGTCGATGGAGATGTACCGCCACCTGAAACTCCGGGGTAGCGCGCCCGTTCGGCTGGTCTTCTACCCCGGCGAGGGACACGGAAATGCCCGCGCCGGGGCTCGCTACGACTACAACCTCCGCGCCATGCGGTGGCTGGAGCACTATCTTGTGGGGCCGGGTGGCGAGAAGCCGCCCGCGGAGCTGGATTATCCGCTGGAGCGTGGCGACGAAAGCCCGCCCGAGAAGGTCACGACCGCATCGGATGAGAGGGGTTGAACGAAAGATGAACAACACGGCCAAGCTGGTACTTGTCGTGGTGGGCGCTGCCGTCGTGGGCGTCGGGAGCTACATGATGTTCGCTTCGAGCGCAGCGCCTGCCGGAGAGACCCTCCTACCGGTGCTGGCCGATGCCCAAGCCTCCTCTGAATCGGACGCGACGGGAGCCGCGCAGGAGGTGGGTTCTCGAGAGATCCTCGTCTACAAGACCGCCACGTGCGGTTGCTGCAGCAGCTGGGTGGAGTACATGAAGGGGCACGGCTTCACGGTCAAAACGCAGGATGTGACCGACCTGACGGCCATCAAGGTGGAGCATGGCGTACCGCCGGGTCTGCAGACCTGCCACACGGCGCTGGTCGACGGATATCTGGTGGAAGGGCACGTGCCGATCGAGTCTATTCAACGGATGCTGAAGGAGCGGCCGGAGATTGCCGGCCTGGCCGTGCCGGGTATGCCGACGGGCTCACCGGGGATGGAGGTGCCCGGTCAACCGGCCGCCTCCTACGACATCATAGCCTTCGACCAAGACGGCAACACGAGCGTGTACGACCGCCGATAGGTCTCCGTTACCGCAATTTAGAGCCGAGGCCTGAGTACAGCCTTCGGTGTAGCCGCCTCGTGGCTCCCCGAGGGCTGGGCGGTGCGTTCAGACAGGTGGGTCTCCCACCATTCCCGGGCCTTCCTCTCATCCCACGTGGTCGCCGCTTCGCAGGTGGCGAGTCGGGTCTCCAGCTCCCAGGCGTCCGTGGGGCGTAGAGCGCGGTCCTTCTCCAGACAGGACATTACCACCTGCTCCAGGTCCGGCGGCACGTCCAATTCAATGCGTCTGGACGGGGGCATGGGAGCCGTCTGCAGGTGGTGGGCGATGACCGCCAGCGGACTCTCGTCGGTGAACAGGCGCTGGCCCGTAAGGAGCCAATAGGCGACGCAGCCAAGCGCGTAGATGTCGGCCCGCCGATCGACATCGGCAGTTCCTCTGGCCACTTCGGGAGGCATGAAAGCCGGCGTGCCAGCGGTCTGGCCCTCGACGGTCAGTTCCGTGGCGTCACCGAAATGCGTGCCCCGAAGAGCCACGAGGCCGAAGTCGAGCACCTTGACGAAGTCGAAGTCGGGGCCGAGGTGACAGGTGAGGAGGTTGGACGGCTTGATGTCTCGGTGGATGAGCCCGGCGTCGTGCGCGTCGCCAAGCGAATGGCAGGCCTGTCGCAAGAGATAAATGACGCGTCCGGCGGGCAGAGCCCCGAAGCGATCGACGAGCTCGTTGAAGTCCAGCCCGTCCAGCAGTTCCATGACGTAATAGAAGTCCCCCTCTTCCGTCGTGCCGAAGTCGTAGATGCCGACGGTGTGATTGGACTTCAGAGCTGCCGTAGCCCTCGCTTCCCGCTCGAACCGCCGCACGATGGCCGATTGGTCGAGTCGCCTGCTACGGAGTACCTCAGGCCGGATGAGCTTCAACGCCGCCGGCCTCGCGAGAAGGCGATGCCACGCGATCCATACCTCTCCCATCCCGCCCTGGCCCAGCGGCTTCTCCAGCTGGTAGCTGCCGATCTCGCGTGCCTCGCTAAGGTGCTCGCCGTATCGGTAGATGACGCGGGACGCGACGTAGGCGATCCCCGCGCACAGGTAGGTGGAGAACCCGAAGTACGCCACGAACACGGACATCGGGACGTCGGGACTCATGGGCCCGAACGCCCTCGAGAGTGAGACCGTTACGAACCCCATGGACGCCGCCGCGAGCGACGCGAGGAGCGTCTTCGTGGGCGTGTTCGGGGCCAGGACCGGGAAGGCGATGATCCATGCGCACTCCCATGGGATGCCCATGTAGTTGACCGTCCCGAAGACGTCTTCGCCCCAGAACGGGAAGGCGTTCCAGAGCTGGGACATGGAGATTCCGAGCGCCCCTATGACCGCGAAGCCCAGTCCGAGGTCGAGAAGCTTGGCGGGTGCCATGCGGCTGTAGCGGGAAAGTGCGAAGACCGCGAATCCCATCGCGATGGAGACGGCCGCCACGATCGTGGGGAGCAACATGTTCTTCTGACCCATCGGCGCGACAACCGCATCTCCCAGTGGGCCGCCGTGAAAGGAGTAGCTGGAGCCGAAGAATGCCAGGAAGAAGGTGACCGAGTAGACGAGGGCGGCCCAGCCAAGACGCCGGGATGCGTCCCGGAGGACGTCTGGCGGAAGAGTGGTCGTCTTCGAGCGACTCGAGCCGACGGGGATCGGCTCTCCGGCGGATCTAGAGTTGGTCAACCTCGCCTCTCGAACGACTGGCAGTCATCGGCTCGTGTACTAAGTCCCTAACCTCTTCTACCTTCGGGCCGATATCAACTCGGGCGAGATTCCGGCCCGTATGTGCGGTCCGAGACTGTGACCGTTCCTAGATCCCCCGACGACAGTCGGGTCGGTCCCGTTTAACAGTCCGCTTGCTTGACGCGTCCCAGGCAGCAGGATCTAGGATCAAAGAAACCAGTCTTCCCTCGAGGTAGCCATGCCGCCGTACCGATCTCGATCCACCTCCGTTGCCTCGGCTCTATCGAGCGCAATCGTCATCACCGCAGCCGGGTGCGCCGGCGAAGCCTTGGGTCCGCCGGGCACGGGGGATCCTCCTCCGCCACCCGTGGGAGATGCCGTCGCGGGCGCCGCGGCGTTCGTCGAAAACTGTGCAGCTTGCCATTCGGCGAAAGACGGTTTCGATGTGGCGTTCTTCGCCTTCCCGGACACCACGATCGTCAGACGAGCCGTAGCGCACGTGGATTCGGGCACGGCCCTGGACATCGTCGCCCATATCCGCACCATCGAAGTCCGAGCGGCGGAGCGCACTACCCGCGTATTTCAGCCCCTGGAAATGGTACTCGGGAGCGATCTGGAGTTCGCTCTGGACGTGTTCGGAGCCGACCGCTGGCCTTCCGATCTGAGCAGCGACGGCCTCCTGGCGATCGACCCGAGAGTGGTCAGGGTGGCCGTGGAGTTCCCGATCTGGTCGGTAGAGGAAACGAACATCGATTGGATGCCCGCGAGGCCGATCAGCGATGCGCTTCTGGACTTCGATGGCGGCTCGGCACGCTTCGCCCTCGACCGATACTACACGACGCGGTCGCTGGATGACCTGAGTCGAACCGTTCTCGCGCTGCGGATCGCGGACCGCTCCTTCGAGAACGCCGAAGCGCCTTGCATCGAGGATCCGAACGCCGACGATCCTCTCGCCCGCTTCCAGGCGGAGGAGTGCTTCGAAACTCGCCGTTGGACCTCGACTCTAGTCGCTCAGCACATGCTGAGGACGGGTCTCGTGATGCCGATCTCTCCGGTTTTGCACGACGTCTGGTGGGACGTCGGCAACGCAGCGCGCAGGGCGGCGCAGCGTCGCGACGACTTCGACAACGCGGTCGAGAACTGGGCTTCCTGGATGTACCTGGGCTGGAGCTTCGCGCCGCAGCAGCACGCGAGCGTCTACCTCGGGATCGCGTTGAACGAGCTCGGACTTCCGCGGCACTCAACCTTCGTCGCGCTGCGTTCGCAGGTGGCTCGAGGCCGCCGAAGCCTGGCACCGTACCGGGATGTGAGAAACGCGGCGATCTTCTCGCCCGCGACGTGGACGCGGGACGCCGTGCGGTTCGGCTTCAACCAACTGATCGGACGGCTCGAGGAGGGCGATGCCCCACGAGACGAGGCGCTGGCAGAAGCCGAGCAGAGCGTAGAGGAGGCGTATGAGATCGCCGCAAGGAAGCTGTTCGACATCGATGTCGATGAGTTGCAGGCGTTGCGAGATCGCGTTCTGGACCTCCTGAAGTAGGCTCATTGCGTATCTGGCCCGCAAATCTGCTTGAGACCACCAAAGGAGGCGGCGATGACAAAGGACGAATTTGCGGCGAAGCTCGCTGGTCAGACCGGGCTTACGAAGGCAAAGGCTGGGGAAGTGCTCGACTCGATCTTCTCGACGGAGGCGCGGAAGGGAATCATCGCGATCGAGCTCGATGCAGGCCGAGACTTCACGATCACCGGTTTCGGGACTTTCGGCACGCGTAATCGCAAGGCGCGCATGGGCCGCAACCCACAGACGGGCGCGGCGATCCACATCCCGGCTATGACCGTTCCGACGTTCCGAGCAGGCAAGGGTCTCAAAGATCGGGTTCGCGTCTAAGGAGCGATAGACCGGAGGAGCTGCGGTCCTGTAGCCGCCCCCGATCCTCCGACCGTCGCCTACGAACCCCCGGGCTGACAACGGGGCACCGTGCCCCTGCCCGGCTTCGCCGCAGTTCTCCCGGCGCACGGGTGTCCGTCCGAGTTGACGGGCGCCCGTGCCGCTGGCTCTTCTGTCCGACTTCCCGCCCCACCGACAAGGGTCAACCGAGCTACTTCGCTTCAGCGCCATCAACGGACAGGGAGACTCATGCAACTTGAGATTGCGAACTTCGAATCACCGGAAGAGGTCCGCGAATTCGAAAGAGGGAGGTTCGAGCTGATCTCCGCGGGCGGGATCACCGTGGGTCGAGCGATCTACGAGCCGGGCTGGAAGTGGTCCGAGCACGTGGGGAGGGCTCTCGGCAAGGAGAGCTGCGACGTGGAGCACCTCGTGCTGGTCGTCTCGGGGCGCTGCGCGATCGCCATGGAAGACGGAGCCGAGGTCGTTGCCGAACCGGGCGACCTTTGTGCCGTGCCCTCGGGCCACGACTCCTGGGTAGTCGGCGATGAGCCGTACGTCTCTCTGCACTTCATGGGGGCGTCTGTGTACGCAAAAGACCGAGAGTAGAAGGGCACCGCGGGCGGTTACGCTCTCTAGCTGCGCCTGGTGGGGGGCTTACTCACACCAGACGATTCCTTCTCCTCGTGCAGGGGAGAGCGGCGCGATGCCGCCGACGAACAGGCCGCACTCCTTGGAGGTGGTGGGATGGGTCGCCCTGGCCGCCCAGCCGTCCTGGTCCGCCTGTAGGGTCAGTGCGACGTCGGGGCTCGACCGAAACTCCAGGTCATCCGGGTCGGAGGCGTAAGTCGCGTTGTCGACCAAGTAGGCCTCCTGCGCCACGGCGAGGTTGCGAAGGTCGCTCTTCATGCCCGCGACGATCGCCTCCGTCT
This sequence comes from Gemmatimonadota bacterium, assembly GCA_039587445.1. GTDB lineage: Bacteria > Gemmatimonadota > Gemmatimonadetes > Palauibacterales > Palauibacteraceae. Next base: position 5,095 of record JBDHIM010000141.1, on the reverse strand, counting down.
TCCGGTTCTGCCACGTGGCCATCGCCATGGCTGCGAGAATACCGATGATCACGATGACGATCATCAGCTCGATGAGTGTAAAGCCGTCTTTTCCGGCGATGCGAGTGCGCACGGAGCCTTTCCTTTTGGTGTTCGCTGCCTCGCAGAGTGCAGAGAAGGTGCCGTCATCGCGTAACGCACTATCTGTAGCAATATCAACCGGTTATCGTATTGGAGAGTTGATCCGCCAGCTATGACCCTCTGCAACAAGCGTCATTGTCCGCACTCGGCCATAGTGGCGGAGTAGTCATTGGAGGTCGCTGACATCATGGGACCCGCGTCTCGACAAGCCAGGCGGCGCTCTGCTACCACGCCGGCCTACCTGAAGATGGCGCCCGCCGAACTGCGTGCCCGGGCGCGGATCGCGCTCGCCGGCCTCGCCGAGTGCCGAGTGTGTCCGCGCGACTGCGCCGTCGACCGGCTTCACGACAAGTGGTCGGCCTGCAAGACGGGGCGGTACGCTCAGGTATCCAGCTACTTCCCACACTTCGGCGAGGAGGACTGCCTGCGTGGATGGCGAGGCTCGGGCACCGTCTTCTTCGCCCACTGCAACCTGCGCTGCGTCTTCTGCCAGAACTTCGATATCAGCCAGGCGCTCAAGCCCGACACGGCGCCGCGAGGGACGCCGCCGGACCGTCTCGCCGGCATGATGCTGGAGCTGCAGGATCTGGGCTGCCACAACATCAATCTGGTCACCCCGGAGCACGTGGTCCCTCAGGTCCTCGAGGCCTTGAGCGAGGCCGCGGAGGCAGGTCTCTCGCTTCCCATCGTGTACAACACGAGCGGATACGACGCGCTGGAGAGTCTGAAGCTGATGGACGGGATCGTGGACATCTACATGCCCGACTTCAAGCTCTGGTCCGCGGAGCGGAGTCGAGCCTATCTGAAGGCCGGAGACTACCCGGAGATGGCGCGGGCGGCGATCGCGGAAATGCATCGGCAGGTGGGTTCTCTGCGGTGGGACGATGACGGCGTGGCCGTGCGCGGCCTTCTGATCCGCCATCTCGTGATGCCCGGGTGCCTGGACGAGACGCGTGCGATTCTCGAGTGGATCGCCGAAGAGCTCGGCCAGGCCACATACGTGAACCTGATGGATCAGTACCGTCCGGCTGGAAAGGTGAGCGGCGGACGGTATGCGGAACTCGACACCCCCATCGACGCACGGGAGTTCAGCGTCGCGATCGCGTTCGCCAACTCGCTCGGGCTGCGCCTTGATCCCCGGATCAAGGATCCGATGCTGCGCCGCCGAATACGCTGGATGTGAGAGCCGTCCGACGCAGGCGTTGAAATCGAGGTCGCTCTCCTGTAACGTCGCTTCCCACCACGCAATAAAGGAAGGGATGCCATGCGCAGCGACGTAGATATCGCCCAGGAAGCCTCGCTAGCCCCGATCACCGAGGTCGCGGCCAAGCTCGGTCTCGAGGAGGCCGACCTGGAGCTGTTCGGCCGCCACAAGGCCAAGGTCCGCCTGGACGCGCTCCGCCACCGGGAGCCCAGACGCGGCCGGCTGGTCCTCGTGACCGGCACGAGCCCGACCCCGGCGGGTGAAGGAAAGACGACTGTGGCGGTGGGGCTCGCCGACGCCCTGAGTTTGCGTGACAAGCGGGTTGCTCTCTGCCTCCGGGAGCCGAGCTTGGGCCCCGTGTTCGGGATCAAGGGTGGGGCGGCAGGCGGTGGCTACTCCCAGGTCGTGCCGATGGTGGACATCAACCTCCACTTCACCGGTGATTTCCACGCGATCACCTCGGCGCACTCCCTTCTCTCGGCGATGCTCGACAACCACCTGCAGCAGGGGGATCCGCTGGACCTCGACCCTCGGCGCGTCACCTGGAAGCGGGCGGTGGACATGAACGATCGGGCGCTGCGTCGAACCGTAATCGGCCTCGGCGGACCCGGAAGCGGAGTCCCCCGGGAGGATGGTTTCCTCATCACCGCGGCCTCCGAGGTCATGGCGATCTTCTGTCTGGCCGCTGACCCTGAGGATCTGGAAGAGCGCCTCGGCCGAATCATCGTTGGGTATACCCGTGACCGGAGCCCAGTCCGGGCGCGAGAGCTCGAGGCGAGCGGCGCCATGACGTTGCTTCTCGCCGACGCCCTCTCTCCCAACCTTGTCCAGACGCTCGAGGGCACCCCCGCGTTCATACACGGCGGACCGTTCGCCAACATCGCTCATGGCTGCAACTCGCTGATCGCGACTAGGGTCGGCATTCAACTGGGCGACGTGGTCGTCACCGAGGCGGGCTTCGGCGCCGATCTCGGCGCGGAGAAGTTCTTCGACATCAAGTGCAGGGTGGGCGACCTCGAACCGGAAGTCGCGGTTGTCGTGGCCACGATACGGTCACTCAAGATGCACGGAGGCGTGCCGAAGACCGAGCTCGAGGGCGAGAACGTGGAGGCTGTCCGCGGTGGGATCCCGAACCTCGAGAAGCACATCGACATCGTACGTCGCTTCGGGGTTCCGCCGATCGTCGCGCTGAACCGCTTCCACTCGGACACGGAGTCGGAGCTCGCTGCGGTGGAGCGGGCCTGCGCGGAGCTCGGCGTGACCGTAGCACGGTCGGAGGGCCACGCCCGCGGCGGGAAGGGAACTCTGGATCTGGCGGACGCGGTGCTCGTGGCGCTGGAGGAAGGGGAGGGGAACTTCGCCCCGCTCTATCCCGAAGAGATGCCGCTCGTCCAAAAGATCGAGACCGTGGCGCGAGAAGTGTACGGGGCAGAAGGGGTGGATTTCCAGAGTCCGGCGCGGAAGTCGATCGAGCAGCTCGAATCGATCGGCCTCGGCGAGCTGCCTGTCTGCATCGCGAAGACGCAGTACTCGCTGAGCGATGATCCGGCCCTGCTCGGTCGGCCGGAGGGCTTCCGGATCACGGTGCGGAACGTGACCCCGTCCGCCGGTGCCGGCTTCGTCGTCGCTCTCACGGGCGATGTGCTCACGATGCCCGGGCTCCCCAAACGGCCGGCGGCAGCCGGTATGAGCGTGGACTCCGACGGCCGCGTCGTCGGGCTCTTTTGAAGGCCGTCCGGTCCGCAGCGCCGGCGAGGGAACTAACGGCGCTGTGGAGCGGTTCTGGCTTCGGAATGATACGACGTAGCCCTCCACTCACCTGCTGTACGACCTCTCGGGTGGCGACCCCGGGAGCGGTGGCCTTTCCGCGCTGTGACGCGCACGGCGTGATGCGCTGAGACGCTCGCTCCTGCCACCCGGGAGACTTTCCGACAAGGGCCAATCACCACTCATTGCGCCGTCGATAGGCGGCGCCGAATGCAGATAGCACGGGGGGAGCCTAAAGATGAGCGTCGCCGATGAGCTGATCAGAAACAACCGGCGCTATGCCGATTCCTTCAGAAACGGTGATCTGCCGATATCCCCGGCCCGCCGGGTCGCGATCGTTACATGCATGGATGCGAGGCTCGACATACACGGCCTGCTCGGGCTCGAGGTTGGAGAGGCGCACGTCATCCGGAACGCGGGAGGGGTGGTGACGGATGACGTGGTCAGGTCGCTTCTAATCTCCCAACGCCTCCTGGGCACGCGGGAGATAGTCCTGATCCATCACACGGACTGCGGGATGGTGACCTTCCGCGACGACGACCTGAAGCAGCAGGTGTACGAGGAAACCGGCCTGCGGCCGCCTTTCGCGCTGGAGGCTTTCGACGACGCATTCCGGGATGTTCGCCAGTCGATCGCCAGGATCGAAGCGAGTCCCTTCGTGGCGAGCGAGGTGGGCGTGTGCGGGTTCGTCTTCGATGTGAAGACGGGACGGCTTCTGGAAGTCGCAGCCGAAGGGAGAGCGGCTGCCGTATAGCTTGCGGACCGGCTCTGGAGCTGGGTTCGGCCGGCCCGCGGGCCGGCCGAACCACTCACTCGTCTCGTCAGGTCTGAGTGGAGCCCACCTTGCCGACGATGACCGGGGTCATCATTACCCGGTTCTGATTGGCTGTGACGTTCTTCACCGAATTCGCGAGATCGACGACCACGTCGACCGTCTCGGTCTCGCCGTTGGACAGATCGAAGAAGCCGGTCTGGACCTTGATGCCCGTATTGGCGCCGCTCGGGATCTCGAGGTCGTAGACCGTATCGGCCTCGTAGGTCAACCCGCCGCCCACCGTCACATCTTCGGAGAATGTGATGGTGGAGGCGCTGAAGAACAGGCGGAGCTTGTTGTATGTGCCTCCGGGGACGGCGTCGCTGGCGATCTCCTGCGGAGACATGCCGACCAAGTCAACCGTCACCCCGCCTGCCACGAGGTCTACCGAGATCCAAGCGCCGCTTCCCTCGTCATCGTCCTCCGTCCCGTCCTCACCTTCGCCTTCGGTTCCCGAGCCCTCGGATCCTGAACCCTCGGATCCCGCGTCCTCCGGTTGATCGTCGTCGTCCGAGCCGACCCGGTGGACCTCTATTCTGTCCACCGTGATCAGGATCTTGCGGCCAGATCGCTGGACGTCTGACTCATGACTACGTCGAGCCGGCCCACGCCGGGTTCGGTGCCAGAATCGCAGCCGGCAAGCGCGAAGCCGACGAACAGCGTTGAGATGGTTCGCCGGAGCCGACGGGCGATTGAGTACATCTCGAATGACATCCTCGCCTCCTTCAGGAAAACTGACAACCAACCCAGATGCCGCAAGAAACGAACCCTGCGGTAGGTTCGCGGTTTTTTCCCCAGGATGTCGTCGGGCCGTCGCTAACCGTCCCCTCAACCGCTTGTGTGCGGCCACGTTAGGGCGGGTGGAGCCGGCCGAGCAACCGCCCCCGGCTCGAATCGCGATCGGCGCGCCGACGTTCGCCCGTTTCAATGATGCGCGAGGTAGTGTAAGGATTGTCGTCCTCGCGCGACCCTTGCTCGACTTAACGGGAATAGCGGACTTGTCATCCTTGCGCTCCTCCGTCCATTGCTGAAAACTCAAGCGCAAGTTTCAACGGTTAACCGAACGCACGGAGGCAGGGGTGAGGACGGCAGCGAGTGGACGTGGACGCTGGATCGAGCGTGTTGAGCAGGTCCGGGCGCTCGAATCCACGGTATGTCAGGAGATCGTCGATTTGGTTGGAGCCGCCGGA
>JBDHIM010000140.1:0-10891 GCA_039587445.1 Gemmatimonadota bacterium | reverse complement strand
GATCAGGTCTCCGTAGGCGGCGGGGATGGCAAACTCGGGATTGAGCGGAGCCGCCGTCACGCCCGGGATGAGGAAGGCGAGTCCGACGTAGCGGAGGCCGTGAAGCAGGAGGATTGGCGTGAGAGCTTCAACCCGCGATCTCCCGTCCATCCACGGCACGACGTACCACCGCGCGATCAGACTGTAGGTCAGCAGACCCATCGAGATGCTTACGGGCAGTAGGAAGTCGGTCATGGGGTTCTCCCCTGGTTATCGGCTTCCGGCGATTCGACTAGCTGCCCGGAACGTCCCGGGCAGCGAAGCGGGGCAGGAGCCACGGCTTGCGCTTCAGCAGCGTCACGATCGGCGGCGGATCGGGGGCGTGCGTCTTCACTCTTAGGCCCTCCGGCCACTCGAAGGGCAGGTCTATCCGCATCCCGGGCTCCTGGATCGACTCGAGCGTGGCCAGGGAGGCGCGCAGGACGTCGAGCTGTCCGGGGAGGTCGTTCGGCCGACCGAAGGGGAGCCCGGAAGGGTAACCGATCCCTGCCAGCCGCGGCACGCCCACCGACCCGGTGAGCGCCGGTATGGTGGAGAGCGTCGTCGTCGCGAGCCCTGCCTCCTCCATCTTCCTCTGAACCGGCCCGACCGACCAGCAGCAGGTCGGTCAGTACGGCACCAGGAGCACGGCATCGACGGCGTCCTCCTTCATCAGCCGGATCATCTCGGAAGTGCTCTCGGTGAGCAGCGCGGTGGGATCCAGGATGTAGCCCATGAAGGAGTAGTGGCGCGGCGCCGAGCGGCCGATCTCGCCGGCTGCCTCGAGCTCCAGCAACCCGGCGAGCGGGAAGACGCAGCCCAGGTCCTCCTTCACGTTCGCCGCGTTCCCGTGCAGGTGCCAGGAACGCACCTCTTTCTCGGTGGCGTCCCGGGGGATGACCCGGACGGAGGGATCGCCCCACCACGGGTTCCGCCGCTCGCCCTCCTGATCGAACGGCTCGTCTGTCTCGAGCGCCAGGCCCGCCGTGCTGACGAGCGCCACCGTGCACTCGGCCAGCGGCTTCGCGAGCGGCGTCCAGGGAATCTCCCGATATGACTCCCGCGCGGCCCACCCCTTCAGGACGCGGCCGGTGATCCGGTCGACGAAGCGGTACGAGTCCACGGTCATCTTCTCATCACCAATTCTCATCACCGAGCGATCGGCTGCCCCTTCTGGCATCCGGCTCTTCAGAGTATCCTCCTCGGATTATCGTGCAAGCTCGACGGGAAGGCCGTCAGCACCGATGCCCGCCTCTACCTGTACAGGTGTACAGGTAGAGCATCACCAGGGGTTATCAGCAGAACTGGCTGAACTCACAGACGAGGAGTCTTTGTGATGTCGGACCCAGCAGCGCCCACACCGGAACGCATCTTCCAAACCATCAACGCCTTTCAGAGCTCCGCCGCCCTGAACGGGGCGGTCGAGCTCGGTCTCTTCACCGCGCTCGGCGGGGAGTCCAGGACCGCGGCCTCGCTGGCCGAAGCCGTCGGCGCCTCCGAGCGGGGAGTGCGCATCCTGTGCGATTTCCTCGTCATCGACGGGCTGCTGGAGAAGGAGGGGGCGGAGTACAGGTCGGCGCCGGACGCGGCGATGTTCCTCGACGAAAGCTCGCCCGCCTACATGGGCCCTGTGGTCGGCTTCCTTCTCTCGTCCGACCTGGCCGGCAATTACGCGGATGTCGCCGGGCTGGTACGAAGGGGCGGCACGTTGCTGGAGGGAGACGGCACGATGGAGCCGGACAACCCCATATGGGTGGACTTCGCGCGGGCCATGGTGCCGCTGATGCACCCCTCGGCGGAGTTCATCGGGGAGCTGGTGACGAAGGACGCCGACCCGGAAGCTCCGTTCAAGGTGCTCGACATTGCGGCCGGCCACGGCATCTTCGGGATCCACATCGCCACCCGGCATCCCGAGGCCGAGATCGTCGCGCTCGACTCGCCGGGGGTCCTGGAAGTGGCCGCCGAGAACGCCGAGAGATTCGGAGTGGGAGACAGGCACACGCGGCTTCCCGGAAGCGCGTTCGACGTAGAGTTCGGAAACGGCTACGACGTTGTGCTTCTGACTAACTTCTTTCATCACTTCGACATCCCTACCTGTACCGACCTGATGCGAAAGGTGCGCGGCGCCCTGAACCCCGGCGGCCGAGCGGTGACGCTGGAGTTCGTGCCCAACGAGGACCGGGTCACGCCGCCCGAGCAAGCCTCGTTTTCGCTCGCTATGCTGGCCACGACGCCGTCGGGCGACGCGTACACGTTCGATCAGTACGACGGCATGTTCCGCGAAGCCGGCTTCGCGACCAGCGAGCTGCATCGCCTGCAAGGGCCGCCGCAATCCGTCATCGTGTCGACGAAATAGGAGCCTCCGGCGAGGCCCGCCCTTCCCTTGTGCGGATGCATCGTTCGGCGGAGGTTTCCCCTCTCGTTTGACCGCTCCTCTAACCACCTGGATGGACGATGAGAACCATTAAGGCCCTCCGGCTTGCCGCGCTCGCGCTCACGCTTGGTGCCACGAGCCTGCTGCTCCTCGGTGCACTCCCCACGCCGGCCGCCGCGCAGGAGAAGCCCGAGAAAGAGAACGGTAAGGAGGAAGAGAAGGACCTCCCGCTCGAGCCGACCCGGACGCTGCGCTTCACGGCGGAGAGCGGCACCTGGATCTCTCTCGACGTGAGCCCAGACGGCACCCAGATCGTCTTCGATCACCTCGGGGATCTCTACCTGCTGCCGATCGAAGGGGGAGCGGCCACCCGGCTCACCGAGGGGTTGTCGTTCGATGCCCAGCCGCGCTTCAGCCCGGACGGGAGCCGCGTCGTCTACATCTCCGACCGGAGCGGCGCCGAAAACGTGTGGGTGATCTCGACCGATGGGAGCGACACGCTCCAGATCACCAAGGAGAAGCAGAACGAGTACGCGTCGCCGGAGTGGACCCTGGACGGCGACTACATCGTGGCCTCGAAGATCGACGGACTCTTCGGTACCGCCAAGCTGTGGCTCTACCATGTCGACGGAGGCACGGGCACGGCGCTCATCAAGGAGCCCGACGACCTGAAGACGATGGGCGCGTCCTTCGGGCCGGACCAGCGGTACATCTGGTTCGCGGAGAGGACGGGAAACTGGCAGTACAACGCCATCTTCCCGCAGTACCAGCTCGCCGTCTACGACCGGGAGACGGGCCGTCGCACGAGGATGTCGGCGCGTTACGGCTCGGCCTTCCGCCCGGCGATCTCCCCCGATGGCCGGTGGCTGGTCTACGGGAGCCGGCTGGACGAGCACACGGGGCTGCGCATCCGGGACACGGAGTCGGGTGAGGAGCGGTGGCTCGCCTACCCGGTTCAACGCGACGACCAGGAATCGACGGCCAGCCTCGACGTCCTTCCCGGCTACGCCTTCACGCCCGACTCCCGTGCCGTCGTCGTCTCCTACGGAGGACGGATCTGGCGGGTACCGGTCGACGGCGCCGAGGCGACCGAGGTCCCCTTCCGGATCGACGTCGAGCTGCCGCTCGGCCCCGCGGTCCGATTCGAGTACCGCATCGAAGACTCCCCGACGTTCACGCTACAGCAGATTCGAGACGCCGTCCCCTCTCCCTCGGGGGACCGACTCGCATTCATCGCCCTGGATCATCTCTGGGTGATGGACTACCCGGACGGCGAGCCCGTCCGGCTCACGGACCTCGAGGTCGGCGAGTTCCATCCCGCCTGGTCGCCGGACGGGAGCTCTATCGCCTTCGTCACCTGGTCCGACGCGGAGGGCGGCCACATCTACCGCACGCGCGCCGACGGCGGCGGGACGGCCGAACGGCTGACCACCGTCTCCGGCTACTACCGGCAGCCCGCCTGGGCCCCGGATGGGTCGAGGATCGTGGCCGTCAGGAGCGCGGCCAGGGACATGCAGGAGGCGAGAGGCTTCTTCCGCAGCGGCCTGGGCGAGGAGTTCGTATGGGTACCGGCGACGGGCGGTGATCTGACGTTGGTCGCGCCGGCCGGGAACCGATCGGCCCCCCACTTCTCGGGCTCCAGCGACCGGATCTACGCCTACAGCCCCTCGGATGGGCTCGTCTCCTTCCGGTGGGACGGGACCGACGAGAAAGAGCATCTCAAGGTCACGGGCGCGAAGCTGCCGGGGGCGGAGGAGCCGATGCGCGCCTCGGTCGTGCTCCTCGCGCCCACGGGAGGGAAGGCGCTCGCGCAGGTCGTGAACGATCTGTACGTGGTCACGGTCCCGTACGTGGGCGGCGAGACCCCCACCGTCTCGGTGGCCAAGCCTGAAGCGGCGGCGTTCCCGGTGCGCAAGCTCACCGACGTCGGCGGACAGTTCCCGGCCTGGGCGGAGGACGGCGAGACCGTCCACTGGTCGATCGGAAACGCTCACGTCGTCTACGACCTCACCCGCGCCGAGGCGTTCGAGGACAGCGTGAAGGCAGTCAAGAAGGCCGAGGCCGCCGCTGCAGCGGAGGAGGAAGCCGAGGGCGGAGGCGAAGGAGCGGAAGACGGAGAAGAAGAAGCGCCCGGCGACCCTCAGGCGGAGGCGGCGGCGGAGCCGGGCGAGGACGGCGAGGAGACCGAGGCAGAAGAAGAGGAGGAGCCGCAGTACGAGCCCGATGAGCGGCGGATCGAGATCACGGCGGAGCGGGACATCCCGCGGGGGACCGTCGTGCTCCGAGGCGGACGGGCCATCACCATGGTCGGCGACCAGATCATCGAGGACGCCGCGATCGTCGTCCGCGACAACAGGATCGAGCGGGTCGGGCCGAGCGCCGAGGTGGAGACGCCCTCGGGCGCGCGCGAGATCGACATGACCGGAACCACGATCATCCCGGGGTTCGTGGACACCCACTACCACGCGCAGTGGCTGGTCCCGGGCATCCACAACACCCGCGTCTGGCAGTACCCGGCCAACCTCGCCTACGGAGTGACGACGACCCGCGATCCCCAGACCGCGACGACCGACATCCTCACCTACAGCGATCGGGTCGAGACCGGGAACCTGATCGGTCCTCGCATCTACTCGACCGGCCCCGGCGTCTTCCTGACGGAGCAGATCCGAGATCTGGATCACGCCCGCGACGTGCTCCGCCGCTACGCGGAGTACTACGACACGAAGACGTTCAAGATGTACATGTCGGGGAACAGGCAGCAGCGGCAGTGGCTGATCATGGCCGCGAAAGAGCTCGAGCTCATGCCGACGACCGAGGGCGGGCTCGACTTCCCCCTCAACCTGACCCACGCCATCGACGGCTACTCGGGGCTCGAGCACTCGCTCCCGATCACCCCGATCTACGAGGACGTCGTGGAGCTGTTCGTGGAAGCCGGGATCACCCACTCCCCCACCCTGCTCGTCTCCTACGGCGGACCGTTCGGGGAGAACTACTACTACGCGACCGAGCGCGTGCACGATGACGCGAAGCTGCGCCGCTTCACGCCGCACGCCGAGATCGATGCCAAGTCACGCCGTCGCGGCAACAACCCCGGGCCGGGCGGCTGGTTCATGCGCGAGGAGTACGTGTTCGACAATCACGCCCGGTTCGCGAAGGACCTGATCGAGGCCGGCGGCCGAGTGGGCATCGGAAGCCACGGCCAGCTGCAGGGCGTGGGCTACCTATGGGAGCTCTGGTCCATGCAGTCGGGAGGCATGTCGCAGCACGACGCGCTGAGGACCGCCACGATCCTCGGCGCCGAGGCGATTGGCTTCGAGCGGGACATCGGCAGCATCGAGGACGGGAAGCTGGCCGATCTGGTCGTGTTCGGTGCCGACCCGCTGGCCGATATCCGCACGACGGCGAGACGCTGGACGAGGTTTACCCGCGCGAGCGGCCGTTCCCGCCGTTCCGCTGGACGGATCGCGAGCCGGAGACGGCCGCCGGGATCCGCTGAGGAGATCGGCGCCCCGGCGGATGCCGGCAGCGGAGCGCCATCCGGCAGGATGAAAACGAAGGGGCGGCCCCGAAAGGAGCCGCCCCTCAGAGATCTCGTACTACTGCCCGTCGCCTCCCTCTTCGTCGTCCGAGCCGGCGCTCGGTCCCAGCACATAGAACCCGTCCCGGTGATGCGGGCACGCTTGACCGAACGCGCTGGGCCCGTCGCCGTAGCGGTCTCCGAGCCGCTGGCCGGATTCCTCGACCGCCGCGATGATGGACTCGATGCTCTCGCCGATCGTGTAGATACCGACGTTGTACTCGCTGGCCCAGGCATGCACGAAGTACCCGTGGCTCTCCACCATGCCCTCGGCGATGAGCTCGTTCCATACGGGGATGTTCTGCGCCTCCACCTCTTCCAGCGCCTCGTCGAGCTTATTGAAGTCGCACATATAGAACGACAGGCGAAGACTCGGTGCTTGATCCCCTTCTTCCTGGGATAAGGCGGTTCCGGGGACGGCCAGCGCGGCCAACAGCGGGATGAGCAGGATGCGTCTCATGGGGGCCTCCGCGTGAGGTGGAAAGAAAGAAGCGAGCGGTAAGATGCGTACGCCCGCATCCCGGTGGGAAGGGTTGGCGCGGCAACGAACTCGACCCCCTCAAGCCCTCGCGCCAGAGTTGCACCCGAACACACACCGAAGATGCTCCCGATCGGCCCGTAAGGTTCGAGACATCGGGTGCATCTAACCCCCTGCCGGTAGCTGTTGGCAGCAACGCTCGCAGGGAGGCCGAGGTGCGTACCACATCGCCGCCGTACAGCCGTAGAGACCGCGGCAGCAAAGAGAGCCACGATTTATCCAGGCGGGCCGGGCTGGTGGCTCGCTGCCTGGATTGGTGGCGCGGCAGGCTCTGCGACGAGCGCGGGGCCGTCCTTGTGTTCGTCGCCGTTTCGCTCGTCGGAATCATCGGTTTCAGCGGCCTGGCGATCGACCTTGGGCGTGGCTACGTGACGAAGATCCGTCTCTCCAGGGCGGTGGACGCCGCCGCGATTGAGGCGGCATCGAGCGTTCGGCTCGGCCAAACGATGGCCGAGCAGTCCGGGCGGGCGGTTGCCGCACTCAACGGCATCGTGGACGGCGTGAATGGGATCTCCCTCTCTCTTTCCTTCGACACCAATCTCTTCGGCGAGACGACGGTGACGGCGAGAGCGTCTCAGTCCATGGACACGACCCTCGGCAGGATCCTCGGTCAGAATAGGCTCGATCTGTCGACGGAGGCTGTCGCCGCGGTTCCTCCAGTGGACTTGATCCTCGTGCTTGATCAATCCGGCTCGCTGAACGCTCAGGGCGCGTGGGATGACCTGCAGGGCGCCGCGGATCAGTTCGTTCGTCATTTCGACGACTCGCTCGACCAGCTCGGGCTCGTGCACTTTCAGATCCGGGCGGATGAGGCCTTCGACATCGACGGCCTTTTCACCACCTCGATCACGAACGAGATCCAGAGCATGAACTCGGCCGGAGACACGAACACGGGCGAGGGCCTTCGGCTCGCGCTGAAGCAGATGAAATCCAACGTCATCCGGGCGCGCTCTGCCAAGGTTGTCGTCTTCTTCACGGACGGGCGGCCGACCGCTTTTCGAGACGACATCAACGGGGAGGAACGCGTGATCGCCGTTCGGAGGATTCTTACGGGGAACGTACGCGGTCTCTTCGACGATCCCGACAATCTGCCGATGTCTCAGATCGCGACGCCGGACGATTGTGACGCGGTCCCCGTGTGCTATGGCTGGACGGAGGCGACAGTCCGCGCAGAGGCTCGCCAGAAGGGTCTCCACTGGGCGGACAAGATCCGGAGCCAGGGAATCGTGCTCTATACGATCGGACTGGGAAATCCGTCGGCCTCGGACCCGATCGAGACGCCGGACATCGGCTACCTGCAGCAGCTGGCCAACGTCGGCGGCATCGTGGATTCCAATCAGCCGCAAGGTCGCTCGTACTTCGCTCCGTCGGCTGTCCAGCTGCAGGACGCGTTCAATCAGGTCGCGCGCGACCTCATGGTTCGACTCGCCAAGTAGGCCAAGCCGTGGCCGCTTCTTGGGTCAGGCCGTAGGCGCCTTCGCGATCGCGCGCCTGAGGACCAGGTATCCCCATATCCCCGCGATCAGCGAACCCACGAGAATCCCGATCTTCGCCTCGTCCACCAGGATACCCTTGAAGGCCAGGTCACTGATGAAGAGGGACATCGTGAAGCCGACGCCGGCCAGGCAGCTCACGCCGTAAATCATCGGCCAGGTCACGCCTTCGGGCCGCGAGCCACGCCCGCTCTTCACGGCCAACCAGGTGAACAGCGTGACGCCGATCTGCTTCCCCAGGACCAGTCCCAGAATCACGCCGAGAGTGACCGGGTCGTCCAGCAGGGCGATCTTCTCCTGGTTGAGCACGACGCCCGCGTTGAACAGCGCGAAGAGCGGCAGGATGATGAACGAGACGACCCTGTGCAGAGCGTGCTCCAGCGCGATGCCGGATGGGATCATGTCCCCGATGGTGTGCTGCAGGTCGTCCAGCCACTCCATCTGAGCCGGCTCCAGGATCATGCTCACGCGGCTCACCTCGTCCTCCTTGACCTCCTCCAGGTCGCGTCCCGCCCGGCGCATGCGCTCGAAGAACTCCCGCGGCTCGATGCGCGATCGGATCGGGACCGCGAACGCGACGAGGATGCCGGCCACCGTGGCGTGGACCCCGGAGGCGAAGACGCCTGCCCACACCCCCAGCCCGAGCAGGATGTAGACGAGGGGTGCGCGCAGGTGGGCGCGGTTCGCCGCGACGAGGAGGAGGAAGAGCGCGACGGCCACGCCGAGCGCCACGAAGTTCACCTTCGCCGTATAGAAGATCGCGATGACGAACACGGCCCCGATGTCGTCAGCGATCGCCACCGCGGTCAGAAACACCTTGAGGCTCGTCGGAACGCGGCTCCCGAGGAGCGCGAGGATGCCGAGCGCGAACGCGATGTCCGTCGCCATCGGCACGCCCCATCCGCGGGCCGCCTCGGTGCCGGCGTTGAAGGCGAGGAACACCGCAGCCGGAACGACCATTCCGCCGATAGCCGCCGCCACCGGTACGGTCGCCAGCCGCACGGACGAGATATGGCCGACCAGGAGCTCCCGCTTGATCTCCAGGCCAACGACGAAGAAGAAGAGCACCATGAGGCCGTCGTTGATCCAGTGCTGAAGCGAGAGCTTGAACGTGGCGTCGCCCCACGAGACGCCGATGTAGGTGTGCTGAAGGTCGAAGTACGAGGCGGACCAGGCGGAGTTCGCCCATGCGAGAGCAAACACCGTGGCGATGACGAGCACGATCGCCCCCGATGCCTCGGAGCGGAAGAAACGCTGGAACATCCCGGCATCGTGGAGCTCGCCGGCGGCGCTCATCGAATCACTCGTCGTTCGATGGCGCTTCGGTGCCGCGACTCCGGCCGGAGAGGCCCACGAGGAGAGCGGCCGGAACGAGGACGATGTACCCGAGGATCAACAGCAGCGGTGCCGCCGTGATGGAGCCGCGGCTGAGCAGCACGTACCCGGCGATGATCGCCACCAGAGCCGCCCCGAACAGCGCGTAGTTGATCGGCGCGAGGGCGAATCCGCGCGCGTCGCGGTCTTTACGTTCTTCAGGCATGGCGGGCACGATAGACGACCGGAATGGCGGCGTCAAACGCCGGGAGCGACGCCGAGAAGCGGGCGAACCGAAACGTTCGCCAGGCTCAGTCGAGCTCCGCGGCCCCTCCCCTCAGGGCACAACCCACGAGCGAGCGCTCTCCGATCCGGACGCTGGCGGCATATCGGTGGGAGACGTCGGCCATCGTGTCATCACACGGTCGTTCTTCGATCGTCACGGAGATCGTATGGGTGCCGGTCTCGGCGGTCCATGTCCACCTCCCGCTCCCCGGCTCCGACACGTTGCGAGGGGACTCGAACTCCACCGGCTCCTCTCCCAGCGCCTCGTAGCGAAGCCGGGTCCTGAACACCCGGACGTTCCAGAACGGCTCGTTTCCCAGAGCGATGAAGACGAGGTCCGGAAGATCGGCCGGTCCACTAGCCCCCTCCACCTCTTCGGGCGACGCGGCGGGCGTCTCTGCAGGCGGTGGCGCGGCCATCTCGTCGGGCGGCGGCTCGGCGCCGCACGAGCCCGACGCGAGGATGCAGAGGGCCAATACCGCGATCCCCGCCCGCACGCTCATGACCCTTGTTTCCACTCGTCGGCGTCGGGCGGGATCCAGTCGATGATCTCCATTGGCAGCCCGGCGGCCGCACTCTCCATCTCCTCCCGCCGCATGCGATCCAGCTTGGCGCGATCCCGGCGCTTCCGGCGCGAGCCGACCCAGAGCACGAGGAGCGTGATCGCGACCCAGAAGAGCGCCGCCCGCGACAGGACGTACAGCGTGCCGTAGCGGCTCGACACCGTTTGCTTCCATCGAGTCTCGAACTGGTCCGCGGTCAGGCCGTAGACGGTGCGCAGAGTCTCGTCGAACGAGCCCCCCTCGGCCAATCCAGCGAAGAGCGCCCGCAGACCGGCTTCGCCGCCAGACTCCAGCAGCTGCTCCACCGCCGTGTACGACAGCAGGTAGGCCGCCGCGGCGCCGTCCCGGTGGCTCGGAAAGCGAAGCGAGAGATCCGACAGGCTGGTGTGGCCGCGCAGAAAGGCCAGCCGGACCGCCCAGCCCTCTTCCCATCCCCATTCACCGGATGCGAGCTGGGCGTAGCCCTCGTTCAGCCACCGGGGAGAACGTCCGTTGGTGGCGCGATGGAGAGCCAGGTGCGCAAGCTCGTGGCGGAGGACGCGCCGCACCGGCGCCAGCGCTCCGACCTCTCCGGCCCGCACGACGACCAGGCCTCGCTCCGGCCACGCCGCTCCTGCCACCCAGTCGGCAGCCGGCGCCGAGGGATCGGCGCATGCGATGTCGCGTGCGAGGCGGATCGTGCTTCCTCTCAGGGCCACCTCGATCTCGCCGATCGCCGGCATGGGAGCC
>JBDHIM010000139.1:0-7508 GCA_039587445.1 Gemmatimonadota bacterium | reverse complement strand
TAGTTGCCCGTAGATGGCCAGACGGCGCGGTTGGTCGTGGGATCGAACTCGCCGGCCACCAGACGCGGCACCAGGCAACCGAAGGCGGCTCCCACCTTGTGCGCGCCCGTGGGGAAGTGCTCCCCGATGAGGCCCACGATGCGGGCGGGGGCGCCGGTCAGCTCTGACGGGAGCTCGAGATAGTTGACGTCGCCGAAGCCTCCGGTGATCGGGTCGTTGCGCCAGCAGATCCGGAAGAGATTGAGCGGATGGACCGCCTGCATGTCTACATCGGCGAGCTCCGCCACCAGAGATGGATCCAGGCCGGAGGGATCCCTCATCTGGGCGAAAGTGGGAACGAGGATTCTCCGTTCCCGGCACCTCTCGATCGCCCTCCGCCGCACATCGGCCTCTACAGTCTGGTTCAAATGAGTACTCCTATCCCTCTGACGGGCCTAGATATGGCGTGTTCCATTCCAGAGAGCGAAAACGCGCCCACAGGGGCAGTGCCAACTCCCGGGCTCGCGCCGCCAACTCCTCCGGATCGAGGCTCGTGTGACGGAAATCTTCCAGCAAGATCCGGCCGCGAGCGACCGTATGCCGCACCGGAGCCTCGCTGGAACCGTAGACGAGGTGCCCGAACAGGTTCTCCTCCGAGATCGGGGTCGGAGGCACGGAATCAACTGCCATGACGTCCGCCGGCGCCCCCTCCACCAACTGGCCGAGAAGCGGCTCCGGAAAGAAGCGGCGTGCCGCAGCGGCGTTGTTGACCAACAGGTTCGGCAGCGCCTCGAAGCCCGAGGACGGATCACCGGTCGCTCCTCGAAGCGTCAGGAACGCGAAGCGCAGAGCTCTCAGCATCGAGGAGGACATACCGTCCGTGCCGAGGCCGATCGTGCAGCCGAGTGCGGAGGTCCGCGGCACGTTCAGACGGCCGACGCCGTTGTTGGCGTTGGATTCCGGGTTGTGGATCAAGATCGCATCGGCCTCCGCCGCCCGCTCGTAATCCGCCTGCTCCAGGTGAATCCCGTGGGCGAGCAGAGCGCGCTCGTCGAGCAGATCGAAGCGCTCCAGCCTTTCTATCGGACCGGCTCCGAACGCGTCGATGGACGCCTGGACATCCACCGGATCCTCTGCGACGTGAATGTGGCAGCCGGACCCGGGCGGCCGCCTCTCGGCCACACGGGCCAGCGTCTCATCGCGGAGCGTGAAGCTGGCGTGGAGGCCGACCACGCCACGGATACGCGGGTCATCTTCCCGATCGGCCAGGAAGCGCAGGTTCTCGTCGATTCCTGACGAGGCGCCCTCGGGGCCGTTTCGATCGGTAACCTCGTAGCAGAGAAGCGCCGATATCCCGGCTTGACCGGCCGCTCCGGCGATCGCGTCCAGGCTTCCCTCGATGCACGAAGGAGAGGCGTGGTGGTCGAACACGGTGGTGCAACCGTGTCGCACGCAATCGGCGACGGACAGGAGAGCCGAGATCCGAACGGTTTCGGCGTCAAGGGCCCGGTCGAGCCGCCACCAGAGGCGATCCAGCACCTCCGGGAAGCTTCGCATCGGCACTCGGCATGATGACCCCGCCGCGCCCATCCAGGTAGTGCGCGTCGGGGAAGCGCGCCCTGATCGTTGCTTCGTCGCCCGCGGCGGAGATCCGCTCTCCGGTCCAGGCGACGGCGCCCTGCGGAACGACCTGGGCAGGGGAGCTGCCCGTCACCAACGTGCCGTTACCCAGGATCCAGGTCTCGGCCTCGCTCATCTCCCGACCTTCGATTCGCGCTTCGCGTGCCGCCCGAGGCCGGCGTCTCCGAACAACTCGGCACCATCGTCCTCCAGACGGTATACGAGCTGCCCCCGCACGAACGTCTGCCGGACCCGACCGGTCAAATCGTATCCATCCAGGGGCGTATACGGGTTCATGTTGTGGAGGTTATCTGCACTCACCCTCCAGGTCTCATCGTCGGCGAGCGCCACGAGATCAGCTTCGAAGCCAGCCTCGAGCCTGCCCTTCCGGCTCTCGATGCCGAAGAACCTCGCGGGCGCGGACGCCGTGAGCTCCGTGAGCCGCTCCAACGTTATCCGTCCTCGGCGGACGCCCTCCGAGTACAGGTAGGGCAGGGAGAGTTCCACGCCCGGCACGCCGCCGTAGTCGGTCCAGATCGAGCCGGTGTGCTTCTCCTCCGGCCACTGGCCGGCTGCGTGGTCGGTCGCGACGTAATCCAGCTCTCCCGACGCGAGACCCTCCCAGAGGCGATCCCGGTCGGCCTCTCCCTTCACGACAGGCGCCGTCTTGAGCAGGGCGCCCTGCACTCGGAGATCATCCGCGGTGAACTCGAGGAAGTGCGGACAGGTCTCGGCCGACATCGGCAGGCCCTCATCGCGGGCCTCGGTCACGATGTCCAGCGCTGCGCCGGTGGCGAGGTGGACGATGTGCACGTGCGCCCCGGTCTCGCGGCAGAGCTCACGCATCGTCGCGACGGCGGATATCTCCGCGGCTGCCGGCCGAGACTCCGCGTAGTCCAGCGGCTCGTCCCGGCCCTCCGCCTGGATGCGCGTCGTGAGCTCGCGCACCATCTCCCGGTCTTCGGCGTGCACGCCGACGGGAACCCCCTGTCGAGCGATCTCGGCGAGCGCCTCCGCGAGCTGAGGGCGCGACAGATCGCGGAAGGTATCCATGCCGGAGAGCATGTAGACCTTGATGGAGGCCACGCCAGCCTCGACGATCTCCGCCAGGTTGGTTCTCCATTCCGGGTCCGCCATCGCGTTGGCGGAGACGCCGCCCCACAGCATGAAGTCGACGTGTGCCTTCGCCTCGACCACCGCCAGCTTGGTCCGGAGGTTCTCGGAGGAAGTCACCGGGGGGAGGGAGGTGCAGGGCATGTCGACGATGCAGGTGACCCCGCCGGCGGCGGCCGCACGGGTGCCGGTCTCGAAGTCCTCCCGGTGCGTGAAACCGGGGTCGTCGAAATGGACGTGACCGTCGATGACGCCCGGGAGGACGAGCAGGCCGCGGAGATCCAGGATCTCCTCGTCCGCTTCCGTCGGCGTTGACTCCGGTGCCGCGATCTCGGCGATCCGGCCGTCGACGACGAGGATGGATGCCGCCCGCGTCTCGTCTTCGCCCGCCGGCACTCTGAGGCCGGTGAACCGCTTCCTCATGAGGGTGACGGGTTCACCGGGTTCGGAGTATCAGAGTGATAAATCGACGTCCACACCGTCCTTGCGCGCGCCGCGCCACCGCTGCCGAGTTCGGCGTCGAGGCTCTTCTCCGAGAGGCGTCCGTCCTCAGCGATCGCCAGGTTGTACTCCGTGCCGCCGAGGCGCGCGTGCAGCACGTCGCTCGCCCGGCAGAAGCCATCCAGCTCGGATTCGTCGAAGGCGGCGCGGGTGGAGAAGACGATCTCCTTCTCGATGAAGGGGGCGCCCGATTCCGGGCAGTAGATCTCGCAGTTCGAGCACTCGTTGCACGCTCCCTCGAACACGGCGAGCTGGTGCGACTCCCGGATCGAGAAGCCGTCCACCTCGACGGGGTCGACCTCGTATGAGAAGATCGCGTCGTTCGGACAGGCCTGGATGCAGAGGTCGCAGTTGATGCAGTCGTACAGCGCCAGGACGCTGTCGATCTGACGTGGCGATTTCGAGTTGGCCGAGGCGTGATAACGCGGATCCTCGACCAGGGAAGGAACGATCTCGCGCCCGTTCAACCGGCCGGCGATACGCGTCGCATGGAGAACGAGCGCATCGCCATCGAGGCCGGCGGCTCTTGCGGCTTCGCGGAGCTCGGCGGGCAGCTCGTCCGCCGAGCTCTCGGCGATCCGGCGCCACGGGTCGTGGTCGTCCACGGGCTCACGCCCGACCGGTGCGCCCGGGAAGGTGATCAGAGCCTCCCTGACCGCCTCTACGGCATGTCCGCCAGCGGAGAGGACGTAGGCCTCGCGTGACGTGACGCCTGATTTCTCCATCTCTCGGGAGAGTGCCTTCAGGTAACCAGGCAGGCGGCCGAATCCACCCTGTCTGAGAAGATCCGTGCAGGTCGTGACAGGAACCATCCCGCAGGCCACGGCCGCCGGGAAGTTCTTGACGTCGATCCCGGCGGAGAAGGAGACCGGGAACTCGAAGCCGAGATCCTCCCGGAACCGCTGCATGAGGTTCATTGAGATCACATGGAGCGGCGGGCCCGACACGTACATGTAGGGGTCGGTCTGGGTCGGAAAGAACTCCGGCTCGTTCTCTACGACGAGCGTGTTCGTGAACTTCGCGCCGACGATCGATCCCTGCCGCGCGGCCACCGAGCGCAGCCGACGCAGGATCTCCAGGCCGTCGTCGTACTGCAGGTCCACGTCGAAGGCTTCCCGCCGCAGCTTCAGGTGGGTGTAGTCGAGCCGGTCGAGGAGGATCTCACGGACCGCTTCGAAGCCCAGCAGGGTCGGGTTCAGCTTGACGATCGTGTGAAGGCCGACGTCTTCGAGCAGATAGTGACAGATGGACTCGATCTGATCGGCCGGGCAGCCGTGGAAAGTGGAGAGCGTGACGGTGTCCGAGATCTGGTCGGGCAGGTCGATCTTCGAGAACTCCGTCAGATCCCCGCTCAACTCTCCGCGCAGGAGCTCGAAGCTCTTCCCCGGATCCTTCATTCCCTCGATGAAGCCGGTCACCTTCTCGCTTCGAATGCCCTCCAGGTCGTAGCCGACGCTGATGTCGAAGACCGTGTCGAATCCGTGGTCCGAGGGGAGGCGGCCGAAGGCTCGCGTGGTTTTGAGGATCTCGATGAGATACGCGGCCTTGGCGTACTCCATGAGCGACTCCTCGACGAGGAGCTCCTGCGACCACTCGACGTTGTATCCGACGTTCGGGACGTGAATACAGGGGCGGGGGATCTCGAGCCGGTCGTTGATCTGCACGGTCTTGATCTCGATGATCCGGCTTCCCGCCAGCCAGGAGAGCACGATGTTCTGTGCGAGCTGCGTGTGTGGTCCGGCCGCCGGACCGACCGGCGTGGATGTGCGGTGTTCAAAGTGAAGCGCCGAGAAATCCAGCTTCTCGCTCGGGACCCACCACTTGCGGACGGGCAGGTCGAATATCGAGCCGGCAGCCTCGATCTCGCTCCGCATCCGTCGGACGAGATCGGGAAAGGGGATCGGCTGGAGCTCCATCAGCCGGCCGACCCGGCCTTTGCCCGTGACTTCGGGACGGACGGCGCGGCGGCCGGAGCGTCGCTCATGGGAAGATCGAATCGACGCAGCCCGTCGAAGGCGTGTAGGGCTCCGGCCACCGCGCCCGCTGTCGGCACGAGGCCGATCTCGCCCACACCCTTCGAGCCGTAGCCGCCCACCTCATCGGGGACCTCGATCAGGATGACGTCGATCGGCGGCGTGTCCTTTGCCTTCAGAATGCCGAGGTCCCGGAGGAGGGTCGAATCGGGCCGACCATCCGTGCACGGAAGGTCTTCCGATAACGCGTATCCCAGCCCCATGTGCACGGACCCTTCGATCTGGTTGGCGCAGAGGAGGGGATTGATCGCCCGGCCGACGTCATGGGCGGCGACCACACGCTCCAGCTGCCCCTCCTCGTCCAGGATGACCACCTGGGTCGCGTAGCTGAAGGTCATGTGGGTCACCGGATCCCCGGCCGCCTCGCCGGGCTTCGTGGTGAAGTCGCAGATGTACTCGCCGTGGTACTCTTTCCCGACGAACTCGTCCAGCGGAGCGAGCCCGAGGTCGTCGGCGAGCTCGCGGGCGGCGATCTGTCCGGCGGCGGTAAGGAGCGCCGTGGCGCGGGAAGCGGTGGTCATCCCGCACAGCACCCTGGGATCGCTTGTCGTTCGCACCGTCATCAGCTCCGGATCGAGGCCGGTCTCCTCCGAGACGACCTGACGGAGGATGGTGTAGAGACCCTGTCCCATCTCCGTGTACCCAGTAAGGATCTCGATCCGCTCGCCTTCCAGGACGCGGAGCAGCAGACGGCCGGAGTCGTCCATCCCGTTGCCGATACCGGTGTTCTTGATGCCGCAGCCGATCCCTGCGTAGCGGGCGCTCTTGTAGACGTCTCTCACCGCCTCCAGCGTTGGCCGGATGCCGCAGCTCTCGGTCATGCGCTGGCCCGTAGCGAAGGGGTCGCCGGGTCCGAGGATGTTCCGCTCGCGGATGTCGTAGCCGTCCACGCCGACCATCTCGGCCAGAAGATCCATGATCCCCTCGATGGCGAAGGACGCCTGGTTGGCGCCAAAGCCGCGCATCGCCCCGCAGGGTGGATTGTTCGTGTAGACGGTTTTCGCCTCGACGTCGACGTTGGGCACCCGGTACGGTCCGCAGGAATGCCCGGCTGCGCGCTCCAGCACCTTCATCCCGACCGAGGCGTAGGCGCCCGTGTCGCCGACGATTCTTGCCCGTACCGCCGTGAGGCGACCGTCTGAGTCTGCTCCCACCGTGTAGGCGAGCGAGATCGGATGCCGCTTCGGGTGCATGCGAATGGACTGCTCCCGCGTGAGCACCGACCGCACAGGCCGGGCTGTCAGACGGGCGGCCAGGGCCGTCTGGGCCTGGATGGAGAGATCCTCCTTGCCCCCGAACGCCCCACCGTTGGCAACGAGCTCCACCTCGACGTTCGACGGCTCGACGCCCAGCACCGCGGCGATCTGAGCCTGGTCGTCGTGCACGCCCTGACCCTGCGTGTAGAGCTTGAGCTTGTCTCCCTCCAGAGGCTCCGCGAGGCAGGCTTCCGGCTCCAAAAAGGCGTGCTCAATCCTCTGCGTCGTGAAGGTCTGCTCCACAACGTGCGCCGAGTCGGCCAGGGCCGCGTCCACGTCACCGCGAGAGAAGGCGCATAGATCCAGGAGATTGCCGCCGTCGTGGACCCGGGGGGAGTCGTCCGCCAGAGCAGCGAACGGATCCCCCACCGGCGCCAACACCTCGTACTCGATCGCGTCCTCCAGAGCCTCCGCCGCTTTGCGCGCCCGGAACGGCGTGTCGGCCAGAACGAGAGCCAGGACATCGCCGACGCAGCGCGTGATCTCTCCCTCGGCCACGAACACGGGCCAGTCCGGTCGGATCAGACCCACGCAACGCTCGCCCGCAACGTCCTGCGCGGTGACCACTCGCTCCACGCCGGGTCGCGCCAACGCTGCGTCGGTGTCGATCGGCAGCACACGAGCTCGCGGATGGCGGCTGAGAGCCACTGCTCCGTGCAGCATGCCGTCGCGGAGCATGTCAGCTACGTAGGGCTTCTCGCCCAGGGTGTACTCCTCGCCTCGAAACCGGGCGCTGCTGCCGCCCACGCCATCCTGCACATGAGGGGAGGTGCGCGAGAGGCCAAACTCCTCTCCGAAGAAGAAGGGTCGTCTGGGTAACCCATCGGCCAGCTCACCCCCGTTTTCCCAGGCTTCGCCGGCAGTGCAGATGGCATCGATGATTCGCTGGAAGCCGGTGCACCGGCAGAGGTGGCCCGAGATCGCGCGGCTGACCGCCTCTCGGTCATCTGTGCCCTGGTGGTCGAGGAGAGAACAGGTTCGGACCGCCAGCCCGGGGGTGCAGTAC
>JBDHIM010000138.1:0-12120 GCA_039587445.1 Gemmatimonadota bacterium | reverse complement strand
CGCTCACAGCGACCGATCTTCGTGTACAGGCTGGCTCGCGCCGGGTTCAGCTCCAGTGCGGCCGAGTACTTCTCGAGGCCCGACTCGCAATCCCCTTCCAGCTCGCTGAGCCGTCCTTCCGCCTCGAACGCGAGCGTGCGGAGGTGCTCGAACCCCAGGGTCGCGATCATCTGATTCAAGGCCGTGACGGCTTCGCTCAGCCGTTCGGCGTCTTCGAGGCGGCTGAAGACGACGACCGCACCGAGCGAGCCGAGGATATCCCAGGGTGGCTCGAGCGATCTCTGAATCGCCGCAAGAGAGTCCAGCGCCGGTGCCGGCTCGCCGGCTCGAACGAAGAGATCGAGCGACACGAGCCGCTCCACCGCCGTTTGGACCGGCGGACGGGTGCTGCGCTGCAACACCTCGTTCCGGCGAGCCCGGTACTCGATCGCCTCGCGAACCTGGCCTCGCCAATCGTGGAATTCCTGTAGGCCCTCGAGCACCACGGCGCGCTGTTCGGGCGTACTCGCCGCCTCGAGGGCTTCGCCGTAGCGAGCTTCGGCCTCCGGCATATGCCCGGTCGTGTGCTCCAGGCTGCCCAGCGCGATCAGCGACTCCACGCTCCCGGGATCGACCAACAGGGCTCGCTCGTAGTTGGCGCGGGCCTGGTCGTGCTCCCCGAGCTGCCGGTACAGGTCCCCGACGACGCGAAACGAACGCTCGCTGTCGGGGAATCGCTCCACGTACCGGCTGTAGTAGTCCAGAGCGCTCTCGAACTCGCCCATCGACTCGTAGAGGGCGCCGATCGTCTGAAGCACGTCATACTGTGAGGCATCCAGCTCGAGAATCTTCTCGTACTCGCCGATCGCCGCCGGGCGATCGTTCTGCAGCCCGAGGAGCTGTGCGAGACTGGCGTGCCCCTCGACGTCGTCCGGAAACAGCTCCGTCTGCATCCGGGCGACCGCCACTGCCTTCTCCACGTCCTGCCGAACGAGGTGGTAATAGTTGAGCTTGGCCGCGAAGCGGTCCCGTTCGGCAAGTCGGTACTCGTACTCGACCGCCGCCTTTATGGCCTCCTGGCCCTCGGGGCCGCGATTTCCGAGAAGCAAAACGATGTAAGCCATCATATGGGCGTAGGCGAACGTTGGATCTTCTTCCCTGGCGCGGTTCAGCGCGCGGATCGCCCTTTCCCAATCGCCGTCGAGGACGACGGCACGGAAGCCCTCGACGTAGTCCCGGAAGGCGGACCGCGAGGCCGTCACGAGCTCCGCTACGGGCAGGTCCGTGGATTCCTCGACGTGCTGAGCCGGAATCTCGAGGTCCCGCTTCAGCCGGAGCGAGAGCGAGTCGGCCAAGGCAAGGGGATCGGCCCCGGAGACGGAGGCTTCCGAGACCAGGCGGCCGCGTGCTGCATCGTACAGGGAGGTCTCGACGACGATCTCGCCTTCCGCGCGGGTTATCGTCCCGGTGAGGAAGTGGTTCCTGTGTGTCTCCTGGGCGATCTCCCTCTGCAGGGAGAGCGGCACCTCGACGCCCGCCGCGTAGCCGGCCTCACGCAACTGATCGGCGAAATAGGCGGCGTGCTGGACGTCGAAGAAGATGTCTTGCCGGAGGTCGAGGTAGATCGCCACCGGCAGTCCGTACTGCAGCCAGCCCAGCGAGGTGTCCGCGGAGACGTTGTCGAACGGGAACAGGGCGATCTTCCGCCTGAACTCCGCCTTCGGCACCACGCGCTGGAGCTGGTTGCCCTCCTCATCGGCGACGACGACCGTCGTCGTCGCGGCGCCCAGGTCGCGCCCCTGAAACACGCCGAACAAGACGATGCCGGCGACAGCCAGGTTCAGAGGGATGCCGATCTTCTCCACCCGGCTCCAGGAGTCCCGCCCGGGAGCGCCGTGGAACCAGGCGAGGAGCAGGACGCTGGGGGCCATCAGGGCCAGCAGCGCGAACGCGAAGTCCACGAGGTAGGGAGACAGGAGGTACCGGTTCACGGCCCAGTCAGCGAACTCGAGCACCGCCCAGGACGCGATGAGATAGGCGCCGAGGATCTGTGGAATGCGCCGCCTGAACAGCTCCGTCGTGAAACCCGCCATCCTCTCCACCCCCTGTCTAGCTGGACGTCATCAACGCGAGACGGTCGCGGCCTCCGCCATCAACGCCTCGATCTCGTCGGGATCGCGCGGCGCGTTGGACAGAACCTCGTATCCGGACTCGGTGACCAGCACGTCGTCCTCGACCCTCACGCCGATGTCCTCATCGGCGAGGTAGATCCCCGGTTCCACCGTCAGGACCATTCCCGGCTCCAGCTTCACCGAGTAGTCACCGACATCGTGCACGTCCATGCCGAGCCAATGGCTGACGCCGTGTGGGAATTGCTCGTTGCAACTCTTCGCACCGCACTTCCCCGCGCCATGCTCCTGCAGGTAGACCCGCGCCGCCCGCTCGACGTCCATCAGCGTGTTGCCCGGCTTGACCGCCGCGAGTGCTGCCTCGTGAGCCCCCAAAACCAGATCGTAAATCTCGCGCTGCCGCGTCGAGAACGCTCCCGAGACGGGGATCGTCCGGGTCACGTCCGCCGAGTAGTAGCTGTACTCGGCGCCGATATCCATGACGACCAGATCGCCTTCCTCCATCCGGCGGCGACTCTTGTCGTAGTGGAGCACGACCGAGTTCGGCCCCGCGCCGACGATGCTCGGGAAGCCGACTCGCTCGGCACCGCCGCGGCGGAAGTTGTACTCGATCACGGCCTCGAGCTCATACTCGTACATCCCGGGTCGCGCGGCCCTCAGCGCCGCGACATGGGCGCCATCGGTAATCTCGATCGCCCGCCGCAGCATCTCGACCTCGAAATCGTCCTTGACCTGCCGTAGCCGGGCGAGCGCCGGCTCGAGGTCCAGGACCTCAGCCTGACCCTCGAACAGCAGCGTCTGGATCGTCGGATCGTGCCGGCTGCTTGGGTTGAGCGGTGCGTAGATCGCCTCGACGCCGGTGTCCTGCTTGAGGGATTCGACCGCTGTTTCCTCGAAGTCCGAGATGGCCCGCACATCCACGATCCCAGAGAGCTTGGACGCTTCCTGGAAGGAGGGCTTCCGGCCGGTCCACATCTCCTCCGCCGGCTTCCGCTCGGGAATGAAGAGGATCTCGGCCCGTACCTCACCGCCGGCAGAGATCAGGACGAGCCAGGAGTCCGGCACTTCCAGACCGGTCAGGTAGAAGAAGTTGTTTTCCTGCCGGAAGTCCGAGTCCTGCGGGTAATCGCCCTCGATGCTCTTCATCGCCGCCGAGGGTACGAGCAGCACGCCATCTCCCACTTCCGCAGCCAGCCGGGCCCGTCGGGCCGCGGTGGATGCGGTAGGCGGGAGCCGGATCGGCTCGCCGGGAGCGGAGACCGCGATCCCGGCTGGAACCGAGCTCTCCACCCAGGACGGCTCTGCCTGCTGGGCCGTCGCCGCCGAAAGCTGCGAGGCCAGCAGGAATCCGAATGCCGCGGCAGATAGGGCGTGCTCTGCCGCGGGGCGCACGGGTCGCGAGCCGGGCCGATTCGTGGGCCGATTCGTGGGCCGGCTCACAGGAGGGACACCAGGCCATAGAAGACTAGGGTCGCGGCCATCATGGCCGCGCCCGGGCCGAGGACCTTCGGGCCTCTCATGCCGGCCAACAGGGCGAAGAATCCGCCCACCACCAGCGAGGTCGCCAGCAGGATGATGAGCACCATCTATGAGCTCCTTCCTTGATTTCCGTTTCTTTCTTTTCCGGTGATTAGGCTACCCGCGAAGCCCCACCGAGTCCCCTCTGCCGAGGAGCCGAAGGCACGCTACGTCAGGACGTCCGGGGCTCCTAGCTCGGTCCGAATCTGGCCGAACCCTCGCCCGCCGTCGAGCCTCGTCGCTGCAGCTGCACGAGCTCGGACATCCCGGCGCGGCGTGCGATATCCTGCCCGGTCGGCGTGGCAGCGAGGCCGCCGAGCGCCGTCTCCCGGTAGCGAACATCCATCTTTCTTCCCACCTCCCCCATTACGTCGATCACCTCGTCGGCCGGGATCGGAAACTCCAGGCCGGCCAGCGCCATCTCGGCGGCGGCCGTCGCCTGGATGGCGGCCGTGGCGTTTCGGTACGCGCACGGGATCTCCACGAGCCCTGCCACCGGATCGCAGATCAGCCCGAGCATACCCTGCAGGGTGAACGCGACGGCCTGGCCGACCTGCTCCGGTGTTCCGCCCTCGAGGTAAGTGACCGCCGCTGCCGCCATCGCCGCCGCGCTTCCCGTTTCGGCCTGGCAACCGCCGCCCGCACCGGCGATCGAGGCCCGGTGGGCGATCACGGCGCCGACCCCGCCGGCGACGAGCATCCCGTCGACGAGCTCGTCGGGCGACCAACCTCTCGATCCCTCCAGGGTGAAGAGAGCGGCAGGGACCACTCCGGCTGCTCCGGCCGTCGGCGCCGCCACGATGAGCCCCATCCTGGCGTTCACCTCCAGCGTCGCGATCGCGCGGGACAGCATCGCGGAAAACTCCGCGCCGAGCAGGCTCGGCCCACCCTCGGCCAGCCTCTTCGCGCGCCCGCCCGTCAGCCCGGTCGGGCTCTCCTCGGTTGAGCTGAGTCCTTCATCGACCGCTGCCCTCATCACGGCCAGCGTCTCCCGGATCCGTTCACGGATCTGGTCGCCCTCGGCTCCCGTTTCCTTCTCCTCCGCCTCGAGAATCGCCACGGGCAGGCTTGAGCCGCGGCTTTCGGCCGCTTCGGTCCATTCAGCGATCGACCGGAACAATATGCCTCCTCAAGCCCAGGCCGAGATGCGGCGCATCCAATGCACCCAATCCTGCTCCCCGAGGGCCGCCACAAGAGTCTCCGGAATCTCGTTGTCGGCCTCGATCGTCATGAGGGCTCGCTCGCCGCGGCCGGTCCGATCCACCCGCATCGTCGCCAGGTTCAGCCCGCTGTCGGCCAGCATCCCGGTGATGAGAGCGATCGTGCCGGGCACGTCGTCGGCCAGGACCACGAGGGTCGGAAGGCTCCCGGTCACCCTGACGTCGAATCCGTCGATGCGATCCAACCGAACGCGTCCTCCTCCGATCGACGATCCGACGATCCGCGCCCGTTCGGCGCCGAGCCGGACCTCCAGGCGCGCCGAATTCGGGTGAGCATCTTCGCCCAGGTCTATCGCCTCGAAATCGTACTCGAGGCCGGCCTCTCGCGCTTCCGCGAAGCTCTCCCGGAGACGGGGGTCGTCGGGTTGGAAGCCGAGAAGGCCACCGACGATAGCCCGCTTCGTCCCATGGCCCTCGCCGGTCATCGAGAAGCTCCCGTGCAGACCGATCCGCGCTCGCTCCGGCGTCCCGCCAACGATCGCCTGGGCCAGTAGTCCCAATCGGCAGGCACCGGCGGTGTGCGAGCTGGAAGGACCGACCATCGTCGGCCCGAGGATATCGAAGAGCCTAGCCATGATCGGGAAGCGCGGGCTCCGGCTGGTCCAGACCGCCCGGTTCGAGAGCCAAACCAAGGCGTTCGAGCTCGCCGTGCCCGAATTCCACCATTCGTGTCGCGAACGCCTCCCCGAAACCGCCCTCCACCTCCGTGACGACATCTTCCCACGAAACAGCAAACCCTTCGCTCTCCAGGCTCGTCATGCTCACGCCCGGGATTCCGCACGGGACGATCTCCGAGAAGGGTCCGAGCGCTGCCTCCAGCACGTTCAGCGCGAAGCCGTGCCAGGTGACCCAGCGGCTCACGTGGACGCCGATCGACGCGATCTTCCGCATACTCCCGGCCGCGATCCTGTCACGCACGATTCGATCACTCACGACGTCAACCGAGGCTCCGGCCGCGTCGCCCGCCACTTCCGGTCGGCCCAGGTGATCCAGGCCGCTTCCCTCTCCCACCCAAACGCCGGTGTGGTCGCCGACGAGAGCGAGGATCAGCGCTTTCTCGAGCGTCCGCACATACCAGTGGAGATCCTGTCGAAAGCCCCCGAGATCGAGGATCGGGTAGCCGACGAGCTGGCCGGGGCCGTGGTAGGTGATGTCTCCGCCCCGTTCGACCTCGAGCTGCGGAATCTCGCCCGCTCCCGGATGGGCAACGGCGGCGCTCGCGGCAGGACTCTCCGTGCCGGAGGCCGAGGCCGTCGCCCCGCGGCCGAGCGTGAGCACCGGCTCGTGTTCCAGCAGCAGCAAAAGGTCGGTCGCGAGGCGGCCCTCGATCTCGATCCGTGCCCGTGCTAGCCTTCGCTGCCATTCCAGTCCGACCTCGTATGGCAGGAGGCCGGGCAGCCTGACGACGCCGACACGGCGGCTCGGCTCAGCGGTCATGGGCTGTACACGTAGAGGGCACATGATGGGTACGGGTAGAAAACACCATAGGTAAAGCACAGCGGTAAAGGCCGCCTAGACACAGCGCTGCCAGGCATGTCGACTCAGACGTGAATCGCGCGGCCGAGCGTCACGAAGGCGGCTTCCATCACGGCCTCAGCCATGCTCGGGTGCGCATGCGCGTGCGCTGCCACCTCGTCGAGCGTGGCCTCCAGCATTCGGGCGACCCCCGCTTCGGCGATGAGCTCGCTCACGTTGTGCCCGATCATGTGGACGCCGAGAATCTCACCGTATTTGGCGTCGGCCACGATCTTGATGAAGCCCTCGTTGTGCCCCGCCGTCAGGGCCCGGCCATGCGCGCCGAGCGGGAACTTGCCGACCTTGACCTCGTGACCCGCTTCTGCCGCCGCGGGCTCACTCAGCCCTATGCTCGCGATCTCGGGGTGACAGTAGCCCACGCTGGGGATGTTGTCGTACCGCAGTGGGTGCGGGTTCGCATCCGCGATGTGCTCGGCTGCGACGATCCCCTCGTGCGATCCCTTGTGGGCGAGCATCGGCGGCCCGGCCACGTCGCCGACGGCGTAGACCGTCTCCGCGCTGGTCCTGCAGTACTCATCGATCGAGATGAAGCCGTCCGCCACCTGCACGCCGGCCTCCTCGAGGCCGAGTCCCTCCGTGACCGGCTGACGGCCGACGGCCATCAGAACCAGGTCCGTCTCGATCCGCTCTTCGCCCTTGGAGGACTCCACGGTGAGCACCATCGGGCTCGAGTCGCGCTCCAGCGCCTTCACCATCGTGCCCGTTCGCACCTCCATGCCCCGCTTCTTGAACGAGCGAGCCAGCGTCTTGCCGATCTC
The DNA here is from genome assembly GCA_039587445.1 of Gemmatimonadota bacterium. Classification (GTDB taxonomy): domain Bacteria; phylum Gemmatimonadota; class Gemmatimonadetes; order Palauibacterales; family Palauibacteraceae. The sequence goes on along the minus strand of JBDHIM010000138.1, from coordinate 4,980 downwards.
CGGATCTTCGAGGGGAACGAGTGTCTCGAGCGCCTCCACGACCGTGACCTCGGCCCCGAACGCGCTGAAGACGTCGGCGAACTCCACACCGACGAAGCCGGCGCCGACCACGACCATCCGCTTCGGGAGCTCCCGGAGCTCGAGAGCCTCCCGGCTGCCGATCACCTTCTCCCCATCCAGCTCGAAGCCGGGAAAGGTCTTCATCACCGCGCCGGTCGCCACGATCACGTGGCGCGCGTCCAGAATCCGCGACTCGCCGCCCGGCTCGGTCGGATCGACGACCACGTCGCGCTCCGCGGTCAGGCGTCCGTGACCGAAAACCGACTCCACTCCGTTCTTCTTGAAGAGGTAGCCAATCCCCTTGGTGAGCTTCTCGCTGATCGCCCGGCTCCGATCGACCGCCGCGCTCATGTCGTACTCGACGTCGACGGGTCGGACGCCGAACTCCGCGCCCTGCGACTTGAGCGTCTGGGCGAGGGCAGCGCTCTCCAGCAGGGCCTTGGCCGGGATGCATCCCCAGTTGAGGCATGTGCCGCCGAGGCCGCCCTCGTAACTGTTGGCCTCGACGCAGGCGGTCTTCAGCCCCAGCTGTGCGGCACGGATGGCGGCCACGTATCCGCCCGGTCCGGCCCCTATCACCACGACGTTGTACCATTCAGACATCTAGTCGCCTCACTCGTTCCGGCCCGCGGGCCTGGCGTGCTTCGCTAGTTGGTAGGTGCTTGATGTCGGGGTCCACACCCGAGCGCGGTTACAGGACCATCGCCAGCGGGTTCTCGAGCATCTCCTTGAAAGTCGCCAAGAAGGCAGATCCGATCGCACCGTCGACGACCCTGTGGTCGCACGACATCGTCACTCGCATCCGGCGGCGCACCGTGATCTCGCCTCCCTCGACAACCGGCTTCTCCCGGGTCATGCCCACCGCCAGGATCGCCGCTTCCGGAGGGTTGATCACCGCCGTGAACTCGTCGATCCCGAACATCCCGAGATTGCTGACCGAGAACGTCGCTCCCTGATACTCCTCCGGGAGGAGCTTGCGAGCCCTGGCGCGCTCGATCAGGTCGGCGGATTCCAGCGAGATCCGCCGAAGCCCCTTTCTATCCGCGTCGCGCAGGACGGGCGTGATCAGGCCGCCGTCCACCGCCACCGCGATCCCGAGGTCGACACGGCCATGGAACTGGATGGCATCCTCGTCCCAGGAGGCGTTGACCTGCGAATGACGCACCAGCGCTTCGGCCGCCGTCTTCAGGAGGATGTCGTTGACGCCGATCTTGAAGCCGTCCGCCCTCGCGTTCAGCTCCGAGCGCATGGCGAGAGCCCGTCCCATGTCGACCTCGATCGTCAGATAGAAGTGCGGAACGGGGCCGATCGATGCCGCCAGCCGCCTGGCAATCGCCTTTCGCATCTGGCTCGCCTCGACCCGCTCATCCCGCAAACGGGGCTCTGCAGCGGGCTGTGCCGCGGGCTGTGCCGCGGGCTGTGCCTCGACGATCGCCCCAGCCGCCGGGGCCCGAGCCGCCCCGGCAGGAGCGGCCATCGCCGCTTCGACGTCCGCCTTCACGATTCGGCCCCCGGGGCCCGATCCAGCGATCGTCCCGAGCTCGATCCCCTTCTCCGCCGCCATCTTTCGCGCTACCGGGGACGCTCGGAGGCGCCCAACTTCGGCCTCAGGCCCGGTTTCCGGCGGCGGGGCCGCGGCCGTGAGCTCTTCTGCGACCTCTGCCGGCTCATCGCTCAAAGCCGTCTCATCCCCGGCCGCGGGCTCTTCTGCCACTTCTGCCGGCTCATCGCTCGCGGCCGCCTCATCCGCCGCGGCGGTCTCGTCCTGGGCATCTGAGGGCGCCTCGGCCACCACGACGGCCGGCTCCGGCTCGGCCTCGCTCAGGAGGGGTTCGATATCCTCGTCAGGCTCGGCGATGATTCCGATCAGGGTGCCGACCGGCACCGTAGCCCCCGCCTGCACCAGGATCTTCCGCAGGACTCCGGCTCCCATCGCCTCCACGTCCATGTTCGCCTTGTCGGTCTCGATCTCGGCCACGATGTCGCCCTGGGCGACCGTATCGCCCTCCGAGATCTTCCACTCGATCAGCTTGCCCTCCTCCATCGTCGGGCTGAGCTGGGCCATGACGACCTTCGTCGCCACTCTAGACCTCGTCCTTTCCGGAAGCGGGCTTCGGCGGATTATCTGTGTCCATATATATAGGCGCCCGATAGTCTATCATCATGCGATATAACAAACGTCGCGTACGGCGGCGCGGATGTTCCCGGCCGACGGCAGCACCAGCTTCTCCAGGTTGCGCGCGTAGGGCATCGGCACGTCCAGCCCGGTCACCCGTGCGACCGGGGCGTCCAGAGCGTCGAACGCCTCGCGCTGAATATCGTCCACGAGCTGGGCCCCGATGTTTGCCACCGGCCATCCCTCCTCGACGATCACCGCCCGGTTCGTCTTCCGGACCGAAGCGAGCACCGTCGGCACGTCGATGGGGCGCACGGAGCGCAGGTCGACCACCTCGGCCTCGACCGCATCTTCCGTCGACAGCGTCTCGGCGGCTCGCAACGCCTCGTGCACCATCTTCCCGTAGGTGACGATCGTCACGTCGTCCCCCTGCCGCTTCACGTCCGCCGAGCCGATCGGCACCAGGATCTCTTCGTCCTCGGGCACCTCGCCCTTCACGTTGTAGAGGAGCTCGCCCTCGATGAAGACGACGGGGTCATTGTCCCTGACCGCCGACTTCAGGAGTCCCTTTGCATCGTACGGTGTGGCAGGCGAGCAGACCTTCAGGCCCGGGACGTAGGCCAGCCAGGACTCAGGAGACTGCGAGTGCTGCGCGGCCAGCATCAGGGCCGCGCCTCCGGGGCCGCGGAAGACGATCGGGACGTTGTACTGCCCGCCCGACATCTGGTAGAGCTTCGCCGCGCTGTTGATGACCTGATCGATCGCCAGCAGCGCGAAGTTCCAGGTCATGAACTCGACGATCGGCCTCAGACCGACCATCGCCGCGCCCACGCCCAGGCCGGCGAAGCCAAGCTCCGCGATCGGCGCATCCCTAACCCGCCACTCCCCGAACTCCTCCAGGAGGTTCTTCGAGACCTTGTAGGCTCCGTCGTACTCGGCGACCTCCTCTCCGATGAGGAAGACGCTCTCGTCCCGGGCCATCTCCTCCCGGAGGGCCTCGTTGAGGGCCTCGCGGTAGGTGATCACCGCCATGAGTCCCTCCGGTCCAGGCCGTGGGGGTACTCGTCCGAGTAAACGAGGTCGTAGATGTGGCTCTCATCCGGGCGGGGGCTGGCCTCGGCGAACTCGGCCGCCTCCTCGACCTCCTCGATCACCGCACGGTCCATCTCCTCATACTCTTCGGCGGTCATCACGCCGGTCTCGATCAGGACGTCACTGAGAGAGAGAATCGGGTCATCCTCCCTCCAACCCTCGACCTCCTCGCGGGCCCGGTAGGTACCGTGCGAGGGATCGGCCATCGAGTGCCCCATGAATCGATAGGTGATGGCCTCGATGAGGGAGGGACGCTTCTCATCCCGGGCGATCCGAAGGGCCTCGTCGATCGCGCCCCGCACCTTCAGGACGTCCATGCCATCGATCTGCGCCGAGGCCGTCCCTTCGTAGGCGCAGGCGCGATCCACCAACTCGGAGATCGCCGCCGAGCGGCGGATGCCCGTGCCCATCCCGTAGGCGTTGTTCTCGATGATCCAGATCACCGGCAGCTCCCACTTCGCGGCCATGTTCAGGGCCTCGTGAAAGGCGCCGATGTTCACGGCCGCGTCCCCGAAGAAGCAGAGGCAGACCTGATCGCCGCCCCGGTACCTGATCGCGTAGCCAACGCCGGCCGCAATCGGCAGGTGCGAGCCGACGATCGCGTGCCCGCCCAGGAAGTTCACGGAGCGGTCGAAGAGATGCATCGAGCCACCCATCCCCTTCGAGCAGCCGGCCGCCCGCCCATAGAGCTCGGCCATGACGGCACGAGGTGGAACGCCACGCACGAGCGCGTGCGCGTGCTCCCGGTAGGCAGAGATCACGTAGTCGTCCTCGCGCAGCGCCGAGATGGCGCCCGCTGCTACCGCTTCCTGCCCGACATAGAGGTGCAGAAACCCGCCGATCTTGCCCAGCTGGTACGATTCGGCGGTCTTCTCCTCGAAGCGCCTGGCCAGAATCATCAGCCGCAGCAGCTCTCTCAGCTCGCCCGGCTCGAGGCCTGGAGGATCGGGCTGATCCGCCGCATCGTGCCCGGCGGGCGTGTCGTTCGACGGCGTGTTGCCGTGCGCCCGGGTCTCTTTCGTCGCCATGGTCGCTGGTTCAGTCCGGCTCGTCCGGGAGCGGTCTCTGGGAATGGTCCGAGGCGACGCCGGCTCAGCCCAGCGCCGCTGCGCGAGACTTGAGCTCTTCGACCCTTGAGCTCTTCGACCTGCTCTCGGGCATGGTAGCTGCTTCGAACGAGAGCGCCGCTCTCCACGTGAAGCAGACCCAGCTCCTCACCGATCCGCTTCCAGTCGACGAACTCCTCGGGCGTCACATACCGGTGGATCGGCAGGTGTTCGGTGGAGGGTCGCAGGTACTGCCCGAGAGTGAGAATCTGCACGCCCGCGCTCACGGCATCGTGCATGAACTCGAGCACGTCGTCGGGAGCTTCGCCGAGGCCGAGCATGATGCCGGTCTTGATCAGCACGTCGTCGTCCATCCCGCGGGCGTCCGCAAGCACCCGGAGCGAGCGATCGTAGCGCCCGCCCGGCCTCGCCGTCCGGTGCATCCGCCGAACGGTCTCCATGTTGTGGTTGAAGATCTCGGGACCGGCCTCGATCACCTTGCGGATCGCCCTCCGGTCCCCGCGGAAGTCAGGAGTGAGGACCTCGATGGAACAGCCGGGCAGACGCTCCCGGATCTCGCGAATGACCTCGGCAAAGATCCAGGCACCGCCATCCGGAAGGTCGTCGCGGTCCACCGAGGTGACGACGACGTGGTTAAGCTCCAAT
>JBDHIM010000019.1:0-71008 GCA_039587445.1 Gemmatimonadota bacterium | reverse complement strand
AGCGCAGCGGCTTCCGCCTTCGCATCGGTGGGCGTCGTCGGCGTCGTCGGATCGGACTATCCGCTGGACCGCCTGCGCGCGCTGGAGGGGCGCAACGTGAACTTCGACGGGCTGGAAGTCCGGGAAGGGACCAGCTTTCGGTGGGCCGGAGAGTACGATTACGATCTCAACTCCCGGGAGACTCTTTTGACCGAGCTCGGGGTCTTCGGCGAGTTTCAGCCGACGATTCCGGAGCCATTTCGGAGTGCGTCGCTGGTCTTCCTCGGCAACATCGACCCGAAGCTCCAGCTGGACGTGCTCAAGCAGGTCGACGATCCGAAGCTGGTTCTGTGCGACACCATGAACTACTGGATCGAAGGGAGCCGGGCGGAGCTTCTGAACCTCCTTGAGCGCGTGGACATGCTCCTGGTTAACGACGCGGAGGCCCGCGAACTCTCGGGAGACTACAACCTGTCTCGCGCGGCCTCGTGGATTCGGGATCGTGGCCCGCAGTACGTGGTCATAAAGAAGGGCGAGCATGGCGCGATTCTCTTCGGGCCCGACGACGTTTTCTTCGCGCCGGGCTATCCTCTGGAAGAGATCTTCGACCCCACGGGCGCGGGCGATGCATTCGCCGGCGGCCTGCTCGGGCATCTGGCTCGTGCCGATCGCCTTGACTCGGAGGAGCTGAGGCGTTCGATAGTCTACGGTTGCGCTATGGGCTCCTTCGCATGCGAAGCGTTCGGCCCGGATCGATTAATGGAACTCGGTGTGGCGGAGGTCGCGGAGCGAGTGTGGGCGTTCCACGAGATGACCCGCTTCGAAAAGCTGACCGCGCAGCCATGACGGTCCGCGAGCCGCTCACCTATCGGGATGCCGGCGTCGACTTGGACGCCGCGGCGGTCACGAAGCAGCGACTGCGAGAGCTCGTCGAGTCCACGCGCACGGCAGCGGTTCAGTCCGGCTTCGGGTCTTTCGGGGGCAGGCTGGCCGTCGCCGGCGAGGAGCTCGTTGCCAGCGCCGACGGAGTTGGAACGAAGCTGGAGGTGGCCATCCGCTCCGGGCGGCACCATACCGTCGGCGAAGACCTGGTCAACCACTGCGTCAACGACATCCTTGCCGAAGGAGCCACGCCGCTCGCCTTCCTGGACTACTTTGCCTGCGGCGAGCTGGATCCGGAGGTAGCGGTGGAGGTGGTGCGGGGGGTCGCTCGCGGCTGCCGGAAGAACGGGTGCGCGCTGCTGGGCGGGGAGACGGCGGAGATGCCGGGCTTCTACCCTCCCGGTGCCTACGATCTGGCCGGCTTCATTCTCGGACGGATGGCGTTCCGGGAGGTCGCGGCGCGCGATGTCCGTGCCGGAGATGCGCTTCTGGGCCTTGAGTCGAGCGGGATCCACACCAACGGCTTCAGTTTCGTCCGCGAGGTGCTGTTCGAGCGCATGGGCCTGGAAGCGTCGGATCCGTGGCCCGCCCTGGGTGCGTCGGTCGCAGATGTGCTCCTCAGGGTGCATCGTTCCTATCTGGAGGTTTTGCGGGGACCCTGCGAGCAGAGGCAAGTCAGGGCGCTTGCCCATATCACCGGCGGCGGAATCGCGGGGAACCTGGGACGGATCCTTCCGGCGGAGATCGACGCCGTCGTGGATGTGGAGAGCTGGACCCCTCCTCCGGAATTCCGATCCCTGGCGGAGGAGAGTGAGACCCCACCCGAAGAGATGTACCGGGTGTTCAACATGGGCGTCGGCATGATTGCGGTCGTGTCGCCGGACGACCTCGACGCGGTGGAAGCTGCCGTCCGGGGTGGCGGATGCGGCACGGTGCGTTGCGGTCGGCTGGTCGAGGGCAGCGGTCAGGTCCGGATGCCGGGAGCGGACGCGGTCGTCTGATGGGCCGGGACGAGCGGTACATGCGTCGCGCGATCGAGCTCGCCGAGCGTGGGTGGGGGCAAGTGGCACCCAACCCGCTCGTCGGCGCGGTGGTGGTCTCGGACGGCCAGGTCGTTGGAGAGGGCTTCCATGCTCGCTTTGGCGAGGAGCACGCCGAGACGGTCGCCCTGCGCGAAGCGGGAGCGCGGGCCGCCGGATCCACCCTGTACGTGAACCTCGAGCCGTGTGCGCACGCGGGAAAGACATCGGCCTGTGCGCTGGCGATTGGGGAAGCGGGCGTTCGGGAGGTCGTCGTGGCGTGTCGGGATCCGAATCCGGCGGCGGCCGGAGGTTTGGAGAGACTCACGGCGGCCGGCGTGAGGGTGCGTCTGGGGATGGAGGCCGCTGAGGCGTGCCGTCTCAATGCCGCGTTCTTCTGGAGGATGACGCAGGAACTGCCGTACGTCGCGCTCAAGCTGGCCATCTCCATCGATGGGCGGATCGCCGCCGGGCCGGGCCTCCGCACCGCCCTCACGGGAGAGGTGGCCGCGGAGGAGGTCCATCGGCTCAGGGCCGGCTACGATGCGATCCTGGTAGGTCGCGGTACTGTCGCCGCGGATGATCCGTGGTTGACCGCTCGAGGGGCGATGGCACCGAGGGTCCCCCCGGTGCGGGTCGTCCTGGACACCGGATTCCGACTCTCGCCATCGAGCCGACTGGCCACGACCATCGACGAGGCACCCGTGTGGGTAGTGGGATCGAGCGAAGCGGATCCGGAGCGCCGCCGGATGGTGGAGAGCGCCGGAGCGCGGACGCTCCAGGTGGAAGAGGTCGGCGGGAGGGTAGCTCTGACGGCCGCGCTGAAAGCCCTGACTCGGGAAGGCGTGGGAACGGTTCTGGTGGAGGGTGGCGCCAGCGTGGCGTCGGCACTGCTCGGGCAAGGGCTCGTACACCGCCTCCATCTGCTGATAGCGCCGCGCTTTCTAGGAGATGAAGGCGTGCCGGCGTTTGCGGGCGTGCCGTCCTCTGCCGGGGGCGACTGGGTCGTATCGAGCCGCCGGCGCCTGGGTCCCGATTCGATGATCGTGTTCGAGAGCCAAGAGGCGCTGGAGCGCTTGATGGGAAAGAACGGCAACTGATGTTCACGGGGATCGTAACGGGCGTCGGGACGGTCGTGGAGCGCATCCCGCGCGAGGGAGCGGTGGAGTTCATCGTTCACGCTCCGGAATACGCTGTGGGGCTCGATGATGGCGAGAGCGTGGCGGTGGATGGTGTGTGTTTCACCGTAACGGGCCAGGACGCAGAAAGCTTCCGCTTTACATCCGTTCTCACGACGCTCGATCGCACCACCTTCGGAGAGCTCGAGGTGGGGAGACGCGTGAACCTGGAGCGAGCGCTTCGGGCCGGCGATCCACTGGGCGGCCACATGGTCCAGGGCCACGTCGACGGGGTAGGGGAAGTCACCGCGCTCGATCGCCATGGCGAGACGGTCCTGGTGCGAATAAAGCTGCCGCCCGATATCGCCGCCCTCACTGTGCCTCGCGGCTCGCTCGCCGTCGACGGCGTGAGCCTCACCGTGGCCAGCCTGGAAGGCGAGGTCGCGGAGATCGCGCTCATTCCGTATACATGGACACATACCTCGTTGGACCGTCTAGAGATCGGCGACCCGGTCAACCTGGAAGCAGACCTGATCGGTAAGTACGTCGAGCGACTCCTGACCCCCTACGCGGGGGGGGATCCGGGCACCTAGGCCGGGTCGCCGAAGCGCTCCGGCGCGCGCGGCGCTCCGAGGGCACCGGGGCCCGTCGTACATGGAAAGCGAGTGCAGTATGCGTTTCGATACGGTTGAAGAGGCGATCGCCGCCGTTGGCAGGGGCGAGCTCGTGATCGTGGCGGATGACGTGGATCGCGAGAACGAAGGCGATCTCATCTGCGCGGCCGACAAGATCAACCCCGAGCTGATCAACTTCATGACGATTCATGGTCGGGGTCTCATCTGCTTGGCGCTGCCGCCCGAGATTGCCGACCGCCTCGACCTCACGCTGATGTCGGACGGCCGCGAGCGCGATTCGATGCGCACCGCGTTCACCGTGAGCATCGATGCCCGGCGTGAGTACGGGGTGACGACCGGGATCAGCGCCCATGACCGGGCCCGGACGATTCAGGTCGCCGTGGACCCTCGGACACGGCCATCCGACCTTCTCCGTCCTGGGCACGTCTTTCCGTTGCGCGCGAAGCCGGGAGGGGTGCTTCAGAGGGTGGGCCAGACGGAAGCAGCCGTGGATCTGGCACGGATGGCCGAGTTCCAGCCCGCCGGCGTGATCTGTGAGATCCTGAACCCGGACGGATCGATGGCCCGCCGCGCGGATCTGGAGCGGTTCCGCGACGAACACGGGATCGCGTTCGTCACGGTGGGTCAGATCGTGGCGTACCGCCTGCAGCACGAGCGGCTCGTCCACCGCGTCGCGGAGGCGAAGCTCCCCACGCCGGAGGGTGAATTCAGAATCATCGGCTACCGTAACGACGTGAACAGCCGTGAACATGTGGCACTCGTGCACGGGGACGTGGCGAATCGAGAAGACGTCCTCGTGAGGGTCCACTCCAAGTGCCTGACGGGCGACGTCTTCGGCTCGGGCCGCTGCGACTGTGGCGCCCAGCTACACGCCGCGATGAGACAAGTCGTGGAAGCGGGGGCCGGTGTGGTCGTCTACCTTGACCAGGAGGGTCGCGGCATCGGCCTTCTCAACAAGCTGCGGGCTTACGAGCTCCAGGAAGAGGGGAAGGACACGGTCGAGGCCAACCAGGCTCTCGGTTTCCCGCCGGACCTGCGCAACTACGGCATCGGTGCCCAGATTCTGGCGGATCTGGGCCTGGGCTCGATTCGGATCATGACCAACAACCCGAAGAAGCTCGCCGGCCTCGAAGGATTCGGTCTGAAGATCACAGGCCGGGTGCCACTGGTCACGGAGGCCACGGGCACCAACCGCGCATACCTGGAGACGAAGCGGGACAAGCTGGGGCATCTGCTCGGGCGCTCATGAGCGAGTATTCCGGAGGGCACGCGGCGACGGGCCGGCGGTTCTGCCTCGTTGTCAGTCGCTACAATCGAGTCGTGACGGAGCCGCTTGTCGATGGTGCGCGGCGTACCCTGGTCAGGCACGGGGCCCGGGAGGCGGATATAGATGTCGTCCGGGTGCCAGGCGCCTGGGAGCTGCCGGCCGCGGTGCGCCAGGCGGCCGCTGGGGGATACGACGCGGTCGTCGCGCTGGGTTGCGTGATCCGTGGCGAGACGCCCCACTTCGACTACATTTGCCAGGGCGCGACGTACGCCCTGGCCCGACTCTCCGTGACGGAGAAGACGCCGATCACCTTCGGCGTGATCACCGCCGACACGATGGAGCAGGCGCGCGACCGGGTCGGAGGTAAGCACGGGCACAAGGGCGAAGAGGCCGCGATGGCGGCGCTCGAGCTCCGCGATGTGCTCGAGCAGCTCTCCCGGGCTGGACGGTGAAGCCGTTTCAGGCGCGATCCAGGGCACGAGAGTGGGTCCTTCATCTGCTCTATGCGTGGGAGATGAGCGATCGGGGTTCTCTGACGGAGTTCGCGGAAATGGCCCGGAAGCACCGCCGCGTCTCGCCCCGGTATCGCCCCTACTTGGAGGTTCTCGTCGCCCTGCTGGACGAGCACCTCGCGGAAATCGACGGCCTTCTTCAGAGCCACATTCCCAACTGGCGCCTCGAGCGCCTGGCAGCCATCGATCGCAACATCCTGCGGTTGGGCGCCGTGGAGCTTCGGTACGTGGAAGAAACACCGGGCAAGGTGGCGATCACCGAGGCGATCAGGTTGGCCGAGCGATACGGGAGCGATGACAGCGGCGCGTTCGTGAACGGGGTGCTGGACTCCGTGTACCGGAAAGCCGCCGTCACCGGGTGAAGCCACGCGATCCGGAACGAGAATCCTCGTCGTCAACTGGCAGGACCGCCGAAACCCGCAGGCGGGCGGTGCGGAGATCCATCTGCACGAGATCTTCGGCAGGCTTGCCGAGCGGGGCCACGACGTCACGCTGCTCGTATCCGGTTGGCGAGGCGCCCCGCCGTCCGAGCGGCTGGATGGCATGGAGGTCGTGCGGACCGGAAGCCGATACACGTTTCCGCTGCACGCGCGCCGGGCCTTTCGGAGCTTGGACGGGAGGCGCTTCGATATTCTCGTCGAGGACGTCAACAAGTCGCCGCTGTTCACGCCACGCTGGAGTGCCACGCCCGTCGCCGTGCTCGTTCCTCATCTTTTCGGAACGACGGTGTTTCGCGAGGCGCGCCCTCCCGTGGCTTGTGCCGTCTGGCTGGCAGAGCGCCGGATGCTGCCGGCCTACGAACACGCACCGATACAGGCGATCTCGCAGAGCACGAAGGAAGATCTGGTCGGGCGGGGGTTCTCGGCCGACCAGATCCGAGTGGTCTACCCCGGCGTGGATCATCGTGTTTACAGTCCGGACCCCGAGGTGGCACGATTTCAGCAGCCAACGTTCGTGTACGTGGGGCGGCTGAAGCGCTACAAGGGGTTGGATGTTGTGCTGTCGGCGGCGGAGGAGCTCGCCCGATCGGGTTGGCGCGGTCGAATCCTGATCGCTGGGACCGGAGACGACGAGGAGCGGCTTCGACGCCTGGTGCTGGACAGGGGTCTCGATCAGACCGTCGAGTTCTTGGGTTTCGTCGCTGAAGAGCGTAAGGTCGAGTTGCTGCGTCGAGCGTGGGCGATCTTGTATCCTTCTCCAAAGGAGGGGTGGGGTCTCACCAACGTGGAGGCAGCGGCGTGCGGAACCGGCGCGATCGCCAGCGACTCGCCCGGACTGCGCGAGTCCGTCGCTCAAGACAGATCGGGATACCTCGTGCGTCACGAGGAAGTGAGTGATTGGGTAGCCCGCCTCCGGGAGCTTACCGACAGCCCGGAGCAGCGCGACCGCCTCGGACGCGGAGCCTTGGAACACGCCGCCGGCTACTCGTGGGATCGAGCGGCCGACGAAACGGAGGCGTGGCTAGATGCCGCGCTCAGCGGCCACGGGGGCCGCGGATAGGAAGGAGGATGGCATGCAGGTGATCATATCCGCACGGCATTTCGAAGTCTCAGACGCGCTTCGGGGGTTGGTCGAGGAGAGGTTCTCCCGGCTGGACAGGTTCGAAGAGCGCATCGGCCGAGTGGAAGTGACGCTGCTGGAGGAAAAGAACCGCTATGAGGTCGAGGGTGATCTGAGCATCGACGGTCGCGGAAGCGTTCACGCCCACGCGGAGGCCGCCGACTTTCGCACGGCCCTGGACAAGGTCGTGGCCAAGCTGTCCCGTCAGCTGAAAAAGAACCGCTCCCGATACAAGAACCACAACGCCGTCCACAAGGACCGTCTGATCATTCCCACCGAGGAGCCGACCGCTTGAAGACGCTGCGAGTAGGCGAGCTGCTCGAGCGAAAGGGAGAGAGCCTCGCGCTGAAAGTCATTGCCGGCGAGGAGGGTCTGGACAGGGAGGTAGAGCGGGCCGACGTCTCGAGCCCGGGCATCGCTCTCACGGGGTTTATCGAGCGGTTTCCGAGCGGCCGTGTTCAGGTCTTCGGCGAGACAGAGGTGGCTTTTCTGAAGTCGCTAGACCCGGAGGCACAACGCACGGCGGCGGACTTCATCCTTCGCTCCGATGTCCCTTGCCTCTTCATCACCAAGGGGATGGAGGCTCCGGAGTCGCTCAAGGCGGCGGCGAACGAGCACGGCATTCCGCTCATCCAGTCCCAGCTCAAGACCGGCGAGTTCTACCGCCGCGTCAAGCCCTACCTCGACGATGAGTTCGCGCCGACGGCCGTCATGCACGGGTCGCTGGCGGATGTCTACGGCGTGGGCCTGCTCTTTATCGGAAAGAGCGGCATCGGGAAGAGCGAGTGTGTGCTCGATCTCGTCGAAAGGGGACATCGTCTCGTCGCCGACGACGTCGTCGTGGTCACGCGGCGAGGGCACGACGTCCTGCTGGGCAGGGGTCTCGAGCAACAGCAGCACCACATGGAGATCCGCGGCATCGGGATCATCGACGTGCGGGCGCTCTTCGGCATCCACGCGACGCGGCAGCAGAAGCGCATCGAGGTCGTGGTCCAGCTCGAAGAGTGGAGCGACACCTCCGATTACGATCGCACCGGACTGAGCCAGGAAACGACCCCGATTCTGGATGTCGATTTACCGGTCGTGGTGATTCCGCTCAACCCGGGGAAGAACATCACCGTGATCGCCGAGGTGGTCTCGATGCGGCACCTCCTCAAGTACTCGGGGATCGATAGCGCCCTCGAGTTCCACCGGAGCATGCGACGCCGCATGCAGCCGGTCCGCGAGTACCTGGAGGAAGACTATGAGTGAAGTGCGTGGCGTCGTCGTCGCGCACGGGGAGCTCGCTTCCGCACTGGTTCGGGTCGTAGAAGGGATATCGGGTGTGCAGGGGGCGCTGGAGTCGGTGACCAACGTGAGCTGCTCGCCCGACGAGTTGGCTGGCCGCGTGGCTCGGGCGGTCGGAGAGGGACCCGCCGTCGTCTTCGTGGACATGGCCGCCGGAAGCTGCGGCTTCGCCGGCCAGCGCATCGCCAGGGATGGAAACGTCGCGCTCGTCTCGGGCGTCAACCTGCCGATGCTCCTGGATTTCGTCTTCCATCGCGAGATGGACTTCCGTGCGCTCGCCGAGCGGGTGGTGGAGAAGGGGAGGACGGGTGCGACCGCGGACGTGCCGGGCGACTAGCCGATGCCGATAGCGGTGTACAGGATCGATGAGCGCCTGCTCCACGGCCAGGTCGTCGTGGGCTGGGGTCGGAGGCTCGGGATCGGTTTCTACGCTGTCGTCGACGACAGTATCGCCGCGAGCGCGTGGGAGCGCGACCTGTACGGAAGCGCGCTGCCCGCGGGAGTCGAGCCGTTCTTCCTCACGGTCGAGGACGCGATCGGGCAACTGCCTGAGTTGGAAGACCGCGGCGACGTCGGCATGGCGCTGACGGCGGGGACGGCGGAGATGCGCCGGCTCGGTGAGGCCGGGTTGCTGGTCGGTCAGGAGGTCAACCTCGGCGGATTGCACGCGACGGAGGGGCGTGAGCGCCTGCTGGATTACCTGTTCGCCTCCCGTGACGAGCTTCAGGACATCCGTGCGCTGGGCGACCTGGCCGGCTCGGTCTCGGCGCGTGACCTGCCCGGGTCACCGCGGATTGGTCTACGACGCTTGCTGAAGACGGTTGAGCGAGCTCGACCTTAGCCTCGGGCTGCTGGCCGCCCTGGTTGCGTGCGGCGCCGCTTTGGGTCTGGATGCCGCGTCCTGGCCGCAGGTTATGATCTCCCGGCCCATCGTGGCGGCGACCCTCGGGGGAGCGCTGTTGGGGGATGCCGCCTCCGGCTTTCTGGTGGGGGCCGTGCTCGAGCTCCTCGGATTGGGGCATACGCCCTACGGCGCGGCCGTCTACCCGGAAACAGGGCCGGCGGGCCTCCTGGCCGGTGCCGGCTTGGCCGCCGGTGGAGGAACCGCCATCGGACCGCTTCTCGTCGCGGTGGCAAGCGGCTGGGCAATCGGCTGGATCGGAGCGATTTCGGTACGTATGCAACGAAGTCTCAACGAGCGTCTTGTCGCCGGTGACGGCCTCGCCGCGCCGGCGACAAGACTCGAGCGCCGGCATCGGCTCGCCATGGTGCTTGATGCATTGCGTGCGGGGACGCTCACGGCGGCTTTCGCCCTTCCGGTCATGCTGTTGGTCAAGCTGGCTCACGGGATCTCGACGACCGAGGGAGTGGTTGCGGCATCGGCGCTGCTTTTGGTGGGGATGGGTCTCGCGGGCGGCGTGGGCGGCGGCCTGATGCGCCGACGCGCGACGGACCCGCTGCTACTCCTGGCTGGTGGCGCCATCGCCCTGGCGATGATCGTGACGGGGGGGGTAGCGCCGTGAAGCCCACGAGATCCGACCAGGTCGCTTCGTTCCTGAGATGCTTTGCCGTTCAGGGCTCGTGGAACTACCGCTCGCTGGTCGCCGGCGGCCTGGCCAACGCGATGCTTCCTTTGCTGAGACGCATTTACGCGGGTGATCCGGTGCGCCTGCAGGCCGCGGTGGAGAGACATCTCGAGCCCTTCAACGGACACCCGTATCTTTGCCCGATGGCCGTGACGGCACTTGCTCGGCTGGAGCACGATGGTGAGTCTCCGGAGAGGATCGACCGCTTTCGCTCCGTGCTGCGGGCGCCGCTCGGTGCAGTGGGCGACGAGCTGGTCTGGGCGACGTGGAGGCCCTTCTGCCTGCTGCTGTCGATCACGCTGTTCTGGCTTTGGGGTCGACCGTGGGTTGCCGTCGGTGTCTTTCTCGGGGTCTACAACCTCGGGCACATCTGGCTCAGGGCGTGGTCCTTCCGGCGAGGCTGGACCGAGGGTCTCGACGTCGGAAAATACCTCGGCGATCCTCCCTGGGTCCGCGTCGTGCCCTGGATCACGAGCCTGAACCTGTGGCTTGTCGGATCGGCCGTCGTGTTGGTGTCGTGGTTGGTGGCCCCCGATACGTTGAGCCGCTCGGGAGTCGCTCTTGGCCTGGCGGCGGCCGCCCTGCTGGGATACGCGCGGCCAGCGCTCGGCGAGCGGCTCGCAGCGGGCCTGGTGCTGGCCGCTCCTGTTGTTCTTGTCCTCCTCGGTGCCTGAGGCGGCAGGGTGACCGGAGGGGAGATCGAGGTATGGACGCACGTAAGCGTGACGAATCGATACGGACTTCACGCCCGGCCCGCCGCGGAGTTCGTTAAGCTCGCATCGCGCTACCGGTCGGAGGTGTGGGTCGAGAAGGATGGACTCGAAGTCAACGGCAAGAGCATCATGGGCGTACTGATGCTAGCGGCGGAATCGGGATCGAAGCTGCGCCTTCGGGTCGTCGGCGATGATGCCGAGGCGGCGTTGGAGGCTCTCGCCCACCTGATCGAGCGTGGGCTCACCGAGAACGAGTTGGACGAGCTCAGCTCCGCTGATAGAGAGCCAGGTCAATGAGCTGGATTTTGCATGGAATCGGAGCGTCGCCGGGCCGAGCTCGCGGCCACTCCCTGCGCGCAGGCTGGGACGTGCCTTCCGTGCCGCATCGAACGATCAGTCCGGATCAGGTCGACGCCGAAGTGGAGCGCTTCGAGGAAGCGAGAAAGTGGGCCAGAGAGCGCATCCTGCAGATCCAGGGGGCAACGAGCGAGCGCATCGGACCCGTCGAAGGCAAGATCTTCGAGGCGCAGGCCATGATGCTCGACGACCCTGATCTGATCTCCGGAACGCTCTCCTACATCCGCGAGAACTTCCTACCGGCCGAGCGGGCCATCGACTGGCGCCTCCTGGAGCTCCGGTCCCGCTTCGCCGACACGGCACACGTCATGGCCCTCGATCGCCTCGCCGATCTGCGGGATATTCGCCAGCGCGTGCTCTCTCGGCTGCTGGGACTCGAGGAGAGGGACGTCGTCTCGGAGCTGCCCGAAGGAGGAGCGGTTCTGGTCTTCGACGAGCTGACGCCGAGTCTTGCCGTGCAGTTGGGCGGCCAGGGGGTGCTCGGCCTCCTCACGGCTACGGGGTCGCGGGCGTCCCACTCAGCGGTGATCGCTCGCTCGCTCGGAGTGCCCTGCGTCGTCGGCATCGGGCCGCGGCTGGCCGAGCTGACGGACGGTCACGAGGTGATCCTCGATGGCGCCACCGGGCGGGTGATCGTGCATCCGACGGAAGCCGAGATCGACACCTACCGGCGCTCCGCGCTTCACATCAGCGAGAGGGAGCGCCGCCTCGAGGAGCTCGCCTGCTGCGTGACCCAGACGACCGACGGCGCCCGGGTGATCCTTCAAGCGAACCTGGATCAGCCGGATGACGCGACCGCAGCGCTGAGGGTGGGTGCGGAGGGCGTGGGCCTGTTCCGGTCGGAGTTTCTCGTGATTGGTCGGAGAACGATCCCCGACGAAGACGAGCAGTACGACGCGTATCGACGAGTCGTGGAGGCTTTTCCGGAGCTCGGAGTCACGTTGCGCACGTTCGACATCGGCGGCGACAAGTTCCCGATCTTCCTGCCGATGCCGATGGAGGAGAATCCATACCTCGGCTGGCGCGCCATCCGGGTGTGCCTCGACCTTCCCGACCTGTTCCGCAATCAGTTGCGCGCGGCGGTGCGAGCCGCAGAGCACGGCCGCGTGCGGATCCTCCTGCCCTTCGTCATTTCGCCGGATGAGATCAGGCGGACCCGCGAGATCCTGGACGAGGTGCGGGCCTCCCTCAACGCCGGCTCGGCTCCCGATGTGCCGCTCGGGATCATGATCGAGACCCCGGCCGCCCTGGAAACCGTGGACCGGTTGGCGCCACACGTGGACTTTCTCAGCCTCGGAACCAACGATCTCACGCAGTACACTCTCGCGGTGGATCGCGGCAACGCTCGCCTGGTGGACCTGTTTGATACGCTGCACCCGGCCTTGTTCCGGATGTATCGCCGCCTGGCCCGGTCGGCGGAAGAGGAGGGCGTCGGAGTGAGCGTCTGCGGAGACCTGGCCGAAGACCCGGTGGGAGTCGCCGCGCTCATCGGACTTGGGTATCGAACGTTCAGCCTTCCACCACCGGCTCATCCGGAGGTCAAAGAGGCGGTCCTGGCCGCTTCCGCCGCCGACCTGGCCGATATCGCGGCGCGACTCGAGGACGGCGACGGAGGCCGGGACATCCGACGCCCGTTCCGTCGCTATCTGGAGGAGATTCTGCCTGAAGGAGAGGGGCTTCTGGATCGCTTGTCAGTCGTTTGAAGGTCCGATACCTTCACGCGCGTTTCTTACCGCGAAACCCCGGACGGGTCTGATGTAGGCCCGGAGCGGGCTCACATCGGGCTCCAAAGCGGGCTTAAAGGACAAAATGTCGCCAAGGATACATCTCTTCACATCCGAATCGGTTACGGAGGGTCACCCCGACAAGGTCGCGGACCAGATCTCCGATGCGGTGCTGGACTCCATGCTCGAGCAGGATGAGGTTTCCCGAGTGGCGTGCGAAACCCTGGTGACAACCGGCCTCGCCCTCATCGCGGGCGAGGTAACGAGTTCGGCATCCGTCCATCTCCCCGACGTCGTGCGCGAGACCATTCGACGGATAGGGTACGACGATCCTGCGCTCGGCTTCGACTGCGACAGTTGCGCGGTCCTCGTGTCGATGGACAGACAGTCGCAGGACATCGCCATGGGCGTGGATTCCGGCGGCGCCGGAGACCAGGGAATGATGTTCGGCTACGCGACGGACGAGACCGAGAGCCTGATGCCACTGCCGATCTCGCTCGCCCATCGCCTCACTCTTCGGCTGTCCGAAGCCCGCAAGCAGGGCATCCTCGATTGGCTTCGTCCGGACGGGAAGTCCCAGGTCACGGTCGAGTACGAGGACGGGTCCCCGAAGCGGGTGACCACCGTCGTCATCGCCACGCAGCACCACCCTGACATTCCCAAGGAGCAGCTGGAGGAGGGGATCCGGCGAGAGGTCATCGATCCGGTGCTGCCGCCGGACATGTGCGATCACGACTCCCTCCGCTGCTACATCAATCCGACCGGGCGCTTCGTGATCGGTGGCCCTCAGGGAGACGCCGGCGTCACCGGACGCAAGGTGATCGTCGACACGTACGGCGGCGTGGGGAGCCACGGCGGGGGCGCTTTCAGCGGTAAGGATCCGACGAAGGTGGATCGTTCCGCGAGCTACGCCGCCCGCTGGGTGGCCAAGAACATCGTCGCGGCGGGCCTGGCGCGCCGCGCGGAGATCCAGCTGGCCTACGCGATCGGCGTGGCCGAGCCCGTGTCGGTCATGCTGAACTCCTTCGACACCGGGGTGGCGCCCGATGCCGAGCTGGAGAAGTGCGTCGAGAGCGTATTCGATCTCCAGCCGCTGCGGATCATTCAAGAGCTGAACCTGCGAAGGCCGATATTCCAGCGCACCGCCGCCTACGGCCACTTCGGCCGCGTGCCTGACGACGATGGCGGCTTCAGCTGGGAGAAGACAGACCGAGTGAACGATCTGAAAGCGTGCCTCTGAGGGTCCGGTCGAGTCGCGGCGATCCGTGCCATGGAAACGCCGGCCGGTCTGCCGCGAGACCATTCTATCATAGAGAGATGTGTGAGGATCGAGATGAACGAGACAACGATCATAGAGCATGATGTAGCGGATCTGGGACTGGCTGAGGCCGGCCGGCTTCGGGTCGAGTGGGCCGAGCGGTTCATGCCGGTGCTCAGGCAGATCCGTGAGCGATTCGCGGCGGAGCGGCCGCTGGAGGGAGTGCGAGTGTCCGCCTGCCTTCACGTGACCACCGAAACCGCGAACCTGATGCTCACGCTGCAGGAGGGTGGCGCCGATGTGCTGTTGTGCGCTTCCAATCCGCTCTCCACGCAGGATCCCGTGGCGGCCTACCTGGTCACGCAGGACATCAAGACCTTTGCCGTCAAGGGCGAGGACAACGACCGCTACTACGATCACATCCGAGCCGCGCTGGCTCATCAGCCGAGCGTGACGATGGATGACGGCGCGGACCTGGTTGGGGCGATCCACATGTTGGCGCTGGATCGGTACGACGATCTGGCTCCCGGCATCCGAGAGTGGAGCACGGGCCTGCCTGCCGGGCAGCTGGACACGATTCTCCAGAACGTGGTCGGTTCGACCGAGGAAACGACGACCGGGATCATCCGCCTGCGTGCGATGGCTGCGGACGGTGTTCTGCGCTTCCCGGTGATGGCGGTCAACGACAGCTACACAAAGCACATGTTCGACAACCAGTACGGAACCGGCCAGTCCACGCTGGACGGGATTCTCCGGGCCACGAACATGCTTCTCGCCGGCTCGACCGTCGTCGTGGCGGGCTACGGCTGGTGCGGCCGCGGCGTGGCCACGCGCGCGCGAGGTGCGGGCGCCAAGGTGATCGTCACGGAGGTGGATCCACTGCGCGGCCTGGAGGCCACCATGGATGGTTTCCAGGTGATGCCGATGTCGGAGGCTGCCACCCGGGGAGACCTCTTCATCACGCTGACCGGTGACATCGGCGTACTCCGGCGGGAGCACTTCGAGGCCATGAAGGACGGAGCCATCGTGGCCAACTCCGGCCACTTCGACGTCGAGATCGACATTCCGGCACTCGAAGAGGCGGCGGAAGACGGTCCGAATGAGCTCCGCCCGTTCGTCGAGGAGTACCTCGTGAACGGCCGTCGCATCGTGCTGCTTGGCCGGGGCCGTCTGATCAACCTGGCCAGCGCCGAGGGCCATCCCGCGAGCGTCATGGACATGTCCTTCGCGAACCAGGCCCTAGCGGCGGAGTATCTACAGCGACATGGTGCGGCGCTGACGGCCGAAGTGCACCGCATCCCGGTGGAGCTGGACCGTGAGATCGCGCGCTTGAAGTTGGCCTCCATGAACATCGAAGTCGATTCCTTGACGGCTGAGCAGGAGCGCTACCTCGCCTCGTGGGACCAGGGGACCTGACCGGCACGGGACGCGGCGACCGATTCTCGGCGGGGGCGAGGGCATGGCGGACACGAACGGAATGACCGAAGTGAGCGTGGCGAGTCTGGGGCTGGACAAGTCCTCCAACACGCCCGTGGTCATCCTCAAGGAGAACGAGGGCGAGCGCCTCCTTCCGATCTGGATTGGCCCGGGCGAGGCCAGCGCGATCGCGATGGAGCTCGCAGGTGTCAAGTTCTCCCGCCCCCTCACGCATGACCTGCTGATGACGATCGTTCGCGGCCTCGGGAGCGAGCTCGTGAGGGTGATCATCACGAAGGTCATCGAGAACACCTACTACGCCTCGCTCATCTTTCGGCGTAACGGTGAGTTCATCTCGGTGGATTCGCGGCCCAGCGACAGCATCGCTCTCGCGTTACGGTCGAAGGCGCCGATCTTCGCCGATGACGAGCTGCTCGAGCTCACGGCCATGGAGATCGAAGAGGCCGGCTTCGACGAGGCGGCCTTCGAGGGTTCCGAAGCGGTCGGAGCCGAGGAGGCGTCCCAACCGGGCGACGAAGCGACTAACGGAGAGGAGCTGCGCGATTACCTCAAGGGGCTGAACCCCGAGGATTTCGGGCGCTTCAAGCCCTGACTGTCCAGCCGCCATAGGCTTGCGGGGCGCGCCGGTCCCGGCGTACCCTGCGGTAGTACCTCGTACATGGATAGGCGGTAAACGGAAGTCGGATGAGCCGACGCGGCCCCGCCACTGTGTGAGGCCCGGCGCCCAGCGCCGTGTCCCCGGTCAGTTGCCACCGAGCGAATCGGAAACACGACCGAGGAGGCCTCGAGCCAGGAGACGACCCCATCCATGCCCATGAGCAGCTCTTCGCGGGAAGGGCGTGGGCGGGTTGCGGTCTTCGAGCCCTGGCCATGTCGTTCCTGGAAAGGTTCGACGCTTGGCCGTGAAGCTTCCGGTGCTCGGGACCGCGTTTTTCTTTTCGGTCCTCATCCTCCAGCTGGCCAGCTCGCCCGTTGTCCCGGCCCTGGCGGGCGCCGCGACGGCCCCGAGAGCGGATATTGACCG
This sequence comes from Gemmatimonadota bacterium, assembly GCA_039587445.1. Classification (GTDB taxonomy): domain Bacteria; phylum Gemmatimonadota; class Gemmatimonadetes; order Palauibacterales; family Palauibacteraceae. The sequence continues at coordinate 54,650 of JBDHIM010000019.1, read as the reverse complement.
AGAGGGCGGCCGGTCGGACTCTCCCGACACGGTACGGGTCACCGACGACGAGGGCGCATCCGTAGCGCTTCCTCGCCCCCCCCGACGGATCGTCTCGTTGCTGCCCACCGCTACCGAGATCCTGTTCGAGATCGGTGCCGGTGAGGATCTCGTCGGACGAACGCGGTTCGACTCCCACCCGCCCGAGGCGTCGGAGGTGCCGAGCGTCGGCGATGGGGTCCGGCCTTCCGTGGAGATGGTCGTGTCCCGCCAGCCCGATCTGGTCATCCTGTTCGCCGGGCCTGATTCGCGTGCCGCGACCGATGCTCTGCGGCGAATTGGCGTGCCCGTGCTCGCCGTCCGACACAACACCCTGGCGGATCTCCACCTGAACATCGAGCGCCTGGGCCGGGTCACCGGGCGCGATTCCGCCGCGGCGCGGTTGAGCGACCGGATCCGTGACGATCTGGGAGGCATCCGAAGGATCACACGGGAGCTTCCGGAACGCTCCGTCTACTACGACGCCTGGTGGCATCCTCCCATCACCATCGGTGGCGGAAGCTACCTGGACTCGCTGATCACGCTGGCGGGCGGTCGCAACGTCTTCGGCGATCTCGCGAGTCCGTCGCCGCAGGTTAGTCTGGAGGCGATCGCCGCTCGCGATCCCGAGATCATCCTCTACCCCGTGCACCGCGGAGCGGAGCGGACGCCGATCCCGGATCGGCCGGGCTGGGAGGTGCTGGGTGCAGTTCGGGAAGATCGTATCAGGGTGTTCGATGGCGAGATCGTCGTGAGGCTGGGCCCGAGGATCGCCGACGGGGTCCGGGAGCTCGCACGCGCCATCCACGCCGGCTCCTTCTCCCCTCCCGGGTGGCCCCCGGAGGGAGGTGAAGAACCGTGAGGGACTCACGTAGCCGCGGGATCGGGCTTCTCGGTCTCGCGCTTCTGCTCGTCGTGGCGATGTCGGCCGCGCTCGCCGTCGGCCCGGCGAACCTCTCCCTGCCCGAGATATGGACAGCGTTGCAGCCGGCGGCCAGCGAGTCACCCGCACGGGCTATCCTCCTCTGGGTGAGGCTGCCCAGAATCGTGGCGGCCGCACTGGCGGGCGCGGGTCTCGCGGTCTCGGGGGTCCTCTTCCAGGCGCTCCTCCGGAATCCGCTTGCCGAGCCCTACCTGCTCGGCGTGTCGAGCGGCGCTGCGTTGGGCGCGGTCGCCGTCCTGTCGCTGGGAGTGACGGTAGGGCCAGCGGGTGTCGCCGTTGCCGCGCTGGCCGGAGCCCTGATCGCGATAGGGACCGTGTTTCGGGTGGCGTACGCCACCGGCCAGCTCGACACGCGAGTGCTCATCCTCGCCGGAGTCGTCGTCGCATCCTTTTTCGGAGCTGGCGTCATGCTGGTACTGACCCTGGCCGAGGGGCGCACGGCGCGGTCGGCGCTCCTTTGGACGATGGGCAGCTTCGGCCAAGCCTCCTGGCAGATGAACGTCGCTCTGGCGGCGTACTCCGTCCCGGCCGCTCTGGCGGCCTTCGGGCTGAGCCGTCACCTGAACGCGCTGGCGCTCGACGAGGAGAGCGCCGCGCACCTCGGGACAGAGGTGGAGCGGGTCAAGAAGATCTCGTACCTGCTGGCCTCGCTCCTCGCGGCGGCTGCCGTGAGCGTGGCCGGGGTGATCGGTTTCGTCGGACTGGTCGTACCCCACGCCATCAGGCTGCTTTGGGGCGTCGATCACAGGTACCTGATACCGATGTCGTTTCTGGCTGGGGGGTCGCTTCTAGTGCTAGCCGACGCGGCGGCGCGGACGGTGGCACAGCCGCTGGAGGTTCCGGTCGGTGTCGTGACCGCACTGATCGGCGTGCCTTTCTTCCTTGTCCTCCTGCGGCGCGGCTACGCGAGGAAGCCCCTGTGAGCTTCGAGCTCGGCGACGCCTGGTTCCGGTACCCGCGCTCCGACGACGCGGCCTTACGCGGGGTCAGCGTGGAGATCCCCGCCGGATCCCACACCGCCGTGGTAGGCCCGAACGGCGCGGGGAAGACGACGCTCGCGAGGCTTCTTCTGGGCACACTGCGACCCCAGAGCGGCTACGCGCTGTTCGAGGGCCGCGCGGCCGCCGATTGGCCGAGGCGCGAAATGGCGAAACGGGTGGGCGTCGTGGCCCAGGGGGGACCGCCCGTCCTGCCGATCTCCGTGATCGGGTTTGTGGAGATGGGCCGGAATCCGTACGTGCGTCCCTGGGCTCCCCTCGGGGAGGGGGACCGAGCGAAGGTGTCGGGCGCGCTTCGGCGTGCGGACCTGGAGAAGCTCGCGAGCCGGTCCGTCACCGAGTTGAGCGGGGGCGAGGTGCAGCGGGCCAAGCTCGCCAGGGCCTTCGCCCAGGACCCGACAGTCCTCGTCCTCGACGAGCCCACCGCGCATCTGGATGTGGCCCATGAGATGGAGATCTTCCGCCTCGTCCGGGATTTCGTGGACGCCGGAGGGTCGGCGGTCACCATCACGCACAGCCTCCATCTGGCGGGCCGGTTTGCCGACCGGCTCTGCCTGCTTTCGGATGGTTGCCTCGAGGCTGCCGGATCGCCGACCGAGGTGCTGCGATCGGATATACTCAGCCGCGTGTTCGACTGGCCGATCGAGGTGCTGGCACTCGACCACGCCGGATTGTCGGGACTCCACGTCGTGCCCGTCGACCACGGTCGAGACTCGGATCGCTCAGTGGAGCTGACGTGAGAGGCCGTGCGCTACGGAGCGACCGGAGGCTCACGATGCTGCTCGTCGTCGTAGCCTCGGTGCTGTTCCCCAGAACGTCCCACGCCCAGGAAGGCCCGGCGTTTCGAGGCGAGATCGACGAGGGGGCGGGCCCATCCCGAGTCACGGTGCTCGTTCGCTCGGAGTCCGGTGAGCTCGTCCGAGGTGCCACCGTGCACCTGACGTTCGAGGATCGAACTTCGGTCTCGGCGTTCCTAATGGTCGAGGTCGGCGAAGGCGTCTACGAGAGCGACGAGATGGAGGCTGGCCGCTACGAGCTCGTGGCGGAGGCTCTCGGCTACGAGACGGCGCGTCGGCCGGTCGAGCTCGACGGCAGCGGGATCTCGATCACGGTGACGGTCGGCGTGCAGCCTGTGGCCGTGACCGACGTGATCGCCGCCGTCAGCCGGCCTGGTGCCGGGGCGATGCCCGGGCACGCGACGAGCCACATTCCACTGGATGGCGGCCCCCGCACGCTGGCGGATCGGCTCGCCGAGGAACCCGGTGTCCAGGTGCGACCATCGGTCGGGGGAGGGCAGGTGGGCACGGTTCGGGGCAGTCGCCCCGAAGGCCTGCTCGTGCTGCTGGACGGGCTTCCCGTGAACGACCCGCTCGGCGGCTCGGCCGACCTTTCGAGAATCCCGGTGGCGACCCTTTCAGCGGCGACGCTGGTGCGCGGCGCCTCTCCGCGCTTCGGCTCCGGAGCGATCGCCGGCGTCCTGCTGCTCGAATCGAGGCGACCGGACGGCATGAGCGCTGCCGGAGGATTCGAGATGGGCTCGTTCGGCCGTCTGGCCGCCGACGGCTATGCATCGATCGGCGGAAAGCTCGGGACGCTCGCCGCCGGCTTCCGGATGGAGGGGATCGAGAACGACTACGAGTACCCGAACCATGTCCTTCCGGGGAACCCCATGGAGATCAGGGAGAACGCCGACGCTGATGGGTTGCACCTGTGGTTGTCGGGAGCTCCGAACGCTCTGCCCGTGTTCGCGCAGCTTCGTTACGACGACGTGGAGCGCGGAGCGCCGGGACGGATGGGCACACAGGCTTTCGATGAGGCGCGATACACGGACCGCTCCCTGCAGGCCCTCATGGGTTACGGATCCTCGACCGGCCGGATCACCGGCACGATGGCGAGGCGGGACATCGTCTATCGGGACCCTCGGCGCAGCGTGGAGTCGACGCAGTCGCTGACCAGCCTGCGACTGGCCGGCTCGGGCTGGCTACCGAGACTCGGCTTGGAGCTCTCGAGCTACCTGGCCCGCGAATCGGTGACGGAGGCCGGGACGGCCGACCGGCCGGTGCGGTGGAGTGGTGGAGTTTGGCTGGGCCGAACGTTCGAGACGGGGCGACTTTCCGTGCAGCCGGGTGTCGCCACCGATCTGTCCACCGACGGCACCGCCGTCAACCCGGAGATCGCCCTGGCCGCTCAACTGGGTCCTGCCTGGACGCTGTGGGGGAGGGCCGGCAGCGCCTACCGGCTTCCGAGCTTTGCGGACCTCTACGCCGCGTCGGCCAGGAGCGTACAGGCCAACCCGGATCTCGGACCGGAACGGGTGGTGATCGATGCCGAGGCCGGCGTCAGTTGGACGTCGAGCGCCGGGGCCGACACCGATGATGGTGGCTCCGCGCGGGGAGGCCTGGACGTTCAGGCGGTAGCGTTCTACCGGCGAACGAACGATCCGATCGTGTGGGTGGCCAGCGCGGTCGCGTTGTGGAGTCCGCGTAACCTGGATCGGCTGACGGCGGCGGGTCTCGAGATTCGCGGAGACGTGCCGCTGGGAGACCGAGGGCCCCGGGCAGGCGGATCCTTCACCTTTCAGCGCAGCCGCCTCGGGTTCGGCGACAACCGGAACCCGATGCCCTATCAGCCCGATTTCGCGGGCGACATCTACTTCGGTGGGGTGGTCGCCCAGATCTGGCTCCGGGGCGCGGTCAGAATCGAGGGGAGCCGGACGACCACGCTCGCGGGCGTTCGTCGATTGCCGGCGTACGCGGTGGCACGCTTCGATGCGAGCCGTGGATTCAGGATCGGTGCTCTCGCCCTGGAGGCCGCCCTGGCGGTCGACAATCTGCTCGATGTGCGCTACGAGCTAATCGAGCTTTACCCCGAGCCTGGCCGGAGCCTGCTGTTCCGGCTCGAGCTTCGTCGTTGACCCGAGGAGGCCGACGTGACGTCCGGCCTCCGCAACGCGAAAAGAGAGGATATGAGGTCAAGCAGGCATGGCTCCTCGTGTTTCCGAGGCGGCGGCCTCGTTTCGATCGCGCTCGGCCTGGCGACCGTTGCCGGCTGCTCCACGGACGGAGGTGACCCCACGGGGCCGGGACCGGGAGATCCTCCCGCGGCCCTGCTCGCCCTGCATTCAGTGGGCCAGACGATGCAGGGTTACGAGGTAAGCGGCGAGATCTCGCCCTCGGGAGCCGCGATCGACCTGGGCGGGCTCTTCGACGGCGATGCGATGGCCGTCGGAGGGGATGTCACGGATCTGATCGCCGTCGTGACCGAGAGCGATTTCGGAGGGGATCGCGCGCTGGTAGTGGACGTCGCCGGCCGCAGCTCTATCGCGGTCACTTTCCCGGACGAGCCGGTGAACCCGTCCAAGCCCTTCGTGGTCGAGAACCGCGGAAGCGCCTTCGTGGGCGGGCGCGCCTCCAACTCCGTCTACGAGCTGTCGATCACCGCGCCGGGGACGCCGCCTACGGTCTTCGCCCGGGATGTCGGCGAGTTCATCGAGAGGGTGATCGTGACGAACGACCGTGTCTTCGTGATCGACTCCAACATCGACGATGTCGACTTCACCTTCGAGCCGCTAGGAAACAGCCGCGTCGTCGTGTTCGAGACCAGCGGTGAGTTCGTGCGCGAGATCGGGCTGCCTGGCTTGCAGGCGACGAACGCGGTGCTCTCCGCCGGGCGCCTCGTCGTCTTGAACGCGGGCACGTTGGGCCCCGCATTCGAACCGGAGGGGAACGGCAGCCTGGCGGTTATCGATCCGGCGTCCCTGCAGCTTTCGGGGCCGTTTCCGCTGGGAGGCAACGGGGTGTCTATAGAAGAGGGCGCGGACGGGCGTGTCTACGTGGCCGTCACGAGCGATTTCGTCTCGATCCGGACGCTGAGGTTCGATCCCGCGGCGCCGGGCTTCGTCGACGGGCCGGAGGATCCGGTTCAGACTCGGGATGCGGACGGAGTGCCGCTCTCGTGCTGGGCGGCGACGGCGCTATCGGACGGACGCCTGGTCTGCGCGACGTTCCGCTCCGCGCAGGCGGGCGAGCTCTTTCTGCTGAGCGCGGATGGCGGCTTCATCGACTCCACGCCGGGCGGATTCGGGACGACCGATCTGGAGATCGTGGCGCCCTAGTCGTAGGATGCCGCGGACAGCCACTGGACCTCCGCGGGAGGGAGCCGTGCCGATCGTCACCACGCGCTGCGTGGTTCTTCAGACCTACAGATACAGCGATACGAGCAAGATCCTGCGCCTGATGACCCGGGAGCACGGACCGCGCTCGGCGATGGCACGCGGTGCGCTCCGTCCCCGCAGCCGCTTCGGCGGCCTCATCGAGCCGTTCGCCGAGGGCCAGGCAACGCTGTACATGCGTGAGAACCGGGATCTGGACACGCTGTCGGCCTTCGAGCTCTACCGGGAACGGCAGGCGCTGGGCTCGGATCTCACCCGCTTCGCCGGCGCCTCCGTGCTCTGCGAGCTGGTGATGCGGCTGGCTCCCGAGCATCGGGACGATCGCCTCTTCGAGACCCTTGTCGAGGGTCTAGATGCGCTTCTGGGTGCCTCCGAAGAGACGGTGGCGGGCACCGTTCTCGGCCGCCTCTGGCTTCTCGTTTCGGTTCTCGGGTTCGCGCCCCACCTCTCCCACTGCATCTCTTGCGGACGCCGCATTTCAGCGGGAGAGTCGGCCCGCTTCGATTCATCCTCGGGAGGTCTAGTCTGCGATCGATGCGCGGGCTACGGAGAGGCGATCTCGAGCGCCGAGCTGGAGACGCTGCGGATGCTCGTGGCGGCCGGCGACCTCCCTCCGTCCGTCAACGGTGTCCAGCGCCGCATCCTCATAGACTTCATCCGCTACCATCTCGCCGAGGGCGTGCGCATACGGTCCCTCGACTTCCTGGCGCGGGGCATCCGTTGAGGGCGCTCGTCGTCGGTACCGCCGGCCATGTCGACCATGGAAAGACCGCGTTGGTGCGGGCGCTCACTGGCATCGAGACAGACCGATGGAAGGAAGAGCGGGAGCGGGGCCTTACGATCGACCTCGGCTTCGCGCCCCTTTCTCTCGGCGATGGACTAGAGGTCAGCATCGTCGACGTGCCTGGCCACGAAGACTTCGTGAAGAACATGCTGGCCGGCGCCACGGGTATCGATCTGCTGCTTCTGGTCGTGGCGGCGGACGAGGGCCCGATGCCTCAAACGCGCGAGCATCTGGCGATCGCGCGGATTCTGGGCATCGCCGATGGCGTGGTCGCGCTCACCAAACGGGATCGGGTCGACGAGAGCTGGCTGGACCTTTGCCGCGACGCGGTTGGCGAAGAGCTGGAGAGAGTCCTCGGGCACGCGGAGTGGCCGATGTTGGCCATCTCGTCGGTGACCGGCGAGGGTCTCGAGGAGCTACGAGCCGCGTTGACGGAGCGCGCGGTCGCCCTCGGGACCTCGGAACGAGGGGACCTTCTGCGGCTACCGGTGGATCGCTCCTTCAGCGTTGCGGGCGCTGGAACCGTCGTGACCGGGACGGTCTGGAGCGGGACGGTGACCGTGGGCGATGAGGTGACCGTCTTGCCCGGACGCCGCTCGGCCAGGATTCGATCGCTTCAGGTGCACTCGACCGCCCGGGAGTCAGTAGGGCCGCGGAGAAGGTGTGCCGTCTCCCTCGTCGGGCTGGATCCCGTCCACGCGCCGCGTGGTGCGGTCGTGGTCTCGGGCAAAGGCTGGCGGGAGACTCGACGTCTTGGCGTGCGGTTGTCCGTCCTCTCCCACTCGCCTCGGCGCATCGAGAGCGGCCAACGGGTGCGCGTTTACCTGGGGACGAGGGAGGTGCTGGCCAGGGTCCGCTCACGTGCCGCCGGCCGGGGCGGGGAGCCGCTGGAACCCGGCGCCGAGGGGTGGGCGATCCTGGAGTTGGAGGAGGAGCTCGTCGCGCGGGCTCACGACCGGTTCGTCGTCCGGTTCTATTCGCCGATCACCACGATCGGGGGTGGTGTGGTAGCCGAGCTGGATCCGCCGGTTCGCTGGCTGGATCGTACAAGGGGGTGGGAGCGCATCCTCTCGGAGGGGGAAGAGGCGCGACTCGAAGCCGCGGTCGTCCTCTCGGCCGGCCGGGGAGTGGTGGTCGATGACCTGCCTCTAACCACCGGGCTCTCGCCCGGGAGGCTGCGAGCTCTCGCGGGCTCGGCGGAACTGTCGATCGTGCGAGCCGGAGGGCGCTGGTTCTCGGCTGGCGTGGCAGAGGCGGCCTGCCAGGCGCTGCTGGAAGTCGTGGGCGAGTTCCACGCGGCTCGTCCGCGGGCCCCGGGTGTGTCAAGGGAGGCGGTGAGAAGCAAGCTGGCTGCCGCGTTCGCCCCGGAGCTCGTCGAGCACGCTCTGGAGGGGATGCTGAGCACGGGGCGGATCGTCGCGACCGGGCCCGAGCTTCGGCTGAGCACGCACGGTGCGCGGCTCACCGAGGCGGAAGCTCGGGTGCGGGCCCGGTTGTTGGCGGAGATCGACGGCGGTGGACTGGAGCCGCCGATGGTGGGCGAGCTGGGCTCTCGGCTCGGGGTCTCCGACGAGCTCCTGCACGACCTGCTGCGGTTGCTCACGAGGGCCGGCGAGGTAGAGAATGTCAACCCGGACATCTACCTGTCCGCTCGAAGCGCGACGCGCCTCCGGGATGCTGCGGCTCGGGTGTTCGAAGACCGTCTCGTGGCGGCGCCCACCGACTTCAAGCGGCAGTTCGGCGTGACCCGAAAGTACCTCATTCCACTGCTCGAGCACCTGGACCGGACTCGGGTCACGAGGCGTACCGAGGAGGGGCGAGTGTGGAGAGGGTGATCGTGAAAACAGTTCACGCGATGGTTATCAAGTCATTGTGAAAAGTGCCCTTATCATACTGATTGCGGGCGTGAGCCTCTCATGGCCGGGAGACGCACTCGCCCAGGCTTCGGGCGGTACGCCGCAGGCTGCGGAGCTGGACGACTTCTCTCTGGAGCCTGTCTTCCCGAATCCGTTCGCCGGCGAGACCCGCATCTTCTATCGTCTCGGAGACGGCTTGTTCGAAGGCGAGCTGGAGGTCCGCGTAACCCTTCGCGTGTTCAACATCCTGCACCAGCTGGTAGCGGTACCCGTGGCGCTTGACGAGAATGGCCTCCCGGGCGAGAGGATCGAGGAGATGGCCTTCCGTCGTCCGGGCCCCTACCAGGCGCACTGGGACGGACGCGATCTGGAAGGCCGAACGGTTACGGCGGGACCCTACTTCGTGGAGCTTAGCGTCGGGGATCGCAGCCAGGTGCGAAAGATCATGCTCGTGCGCTGAGCGGCGAAGCCGACCTCAGGTAGGGTAGTACTGGAAGTGTCCGCAGCTCTGACAGACGTTCAGCTTGTCATTCGGGTCGGCATCAGCCGCCCAAGAGGTCGGGACCGCCACGAAGCAACCGTAGCATACTCCGGCCAGCACAGGGACGACGGCGCGCTGACGCGTGCCGACCAAGCTCCTAAACCGCTCCTGGACGCTCTTTCCCAGCCGCAGCTCCAGTTCGGTGATCTTGGCGTCGAGCGCGTCGATCGCCTGCTCGGCGCTCATCTCGAACAAGCCCGTCTCCAAATCACGAACCCCGCCCTCCTCGAGTGCTCGACGCTGCATGTGAAGATCCTGCATCTCAAGAAGCGTCTCGAGCTGTTCGTGCATCTCTACACGCCTTTCTCCTCCAGCAGCTGCAGGAATCCTTCGGCGCTCTCGACTGCCGCGAGTCGCTCTGGCACATCGGCTTCCTTGCTGAACTGGGCGATCTTACCGAGAACGGGCAGATACTGGTTGGAGACCTCGAGCGGTGGAGCGACGATGAGGAAGACGTAGTGGACGGGCTTTTCGTCGATCGCCTTGAAATCCAAGCCGGCCCCGTGCCTCCCGAAGGCGACGCGAAGGCGGTTGACAACCAGGGAGCGGCAGTGTGGAATCGCGATCCCCCTGCCGATTCCTGTGGACCCCAGGTTCTCGCGCCGCTTGAGCATCTTGAACAGGATGCCCTCGGATTTCTCATCCAGGTGGAAGAGACCCACCAGCTTCTTCAGAGTCTCGTCCTTTGTCTCCGTGCTCAGGTCCAGGTCGATCGCGTCAACGGAAAAGAAGTCTCTGAGTTGCATCTATCGAATCCTCCGGAAGAGGCAATGTTGCACACCCATGCAGTATATTCCTACGCGCGAAAACCTGTCAAAACAGTGAAACGGAGAATCGAGCGGCAATGGCCGGGTTCAGCTATTGGCAGATCCGCACTTTTCTCGAGGTTCTGCTCCATGCGATGGGGGCGCGTCGCGCCGTCCTCTGGTACCTGGATGGCGCCGCGGACGAGTGGGTCATCGAGGACCAGGTGTCGGCGGGCGGGCCTGCCAGGAGCTCTTCGCTGGCGTCCGAAGGCCATCCCTTCACCTGGGCGGCGCGTGAGGACCTCGTGCTGCAAGTGCTCTCTAAGGAGCTTTTCAAGGGCGCGCCGGAAGGGGAATGGTCGCTGGTGGCGCCGGTGAGCGAGTGGGGACGGCTGGTGTGCCTCTCCTTCGCCGGCTCTCCGGGTGTGTACGCGCGCACGGCGGTTGAATCGGCGGTACAGCACCTGCGTGCGATCGCACCGTGGGAAGGCCTCGAATGAGGTGACGGTGAGGATCCAATGGGGAAGGGGTAGGGTAGGAAAGTAGTCGCGGGGGCGATCAGGTTTCGACGTGTGCGCCCGAAACCGTGGTAGCGTGCCGAGGTCTCGGAAAAAAACACAATTGCCAACGATAACTTGGCTCTGGCCGCGTAACTAGCGCGGTCCGTCTGACGCTCGGCCCGGCCCGAGGCGGGGCATCAGGCGACGCTGTATCGGGCTGGACGGGGTCCGCAGGCCGCGGGCGGTTCCGTCGAGAGGGCGAAAGCCCATTAGCGGCTGGCCGACCGAAGGTCGTCTACGAACCGGAGGAAGGCGAGAAACTGAAGCGTAGACTACGCACGTAGACGCTGCGGGCTAAGGCCTCGCGGACGCGGGTTCGATTCCCGCCGCCTCCATCGCCGCAGACCGAGGCGCCGGCTTCCTTCGGAGGCTCGGCGCCCGGCCTTTTTTTGTGGGACCGCATGCGACTCGACATGACCGCCGCGGATGAGGGACGGCAACGATGCTCGACGAGATTCGACAGCAGCTGAGCGAGGAGACGGAGCGTCTCCTGCACGAGCTCGAGGTGGTTCTTCCCAAGGCGATCCAGCATGCCCTGGAGCTCGGCGATCTACGCGAGAACTCGGAATGGCACGCGGCCCTGGAGCGACAGGGCTTCGTGCACGCGCGGCTGGACTATATTCGCCGGCGTTTGGGCGAACTCCAGGACATCGACATGGAGACGATTCCGCACGACCGGATCGGCTTTGGATCACGCGTGACGCTCAGAGACGTCGAGGATGGCTCGACCGAGGTCTTTACCCTGGCCTTCGGCGAGCATATCGACTTTGAGAAGGCCGAGATCTCCATGGCTTCGCCGTTCGGCAAGGCACTCCTCGGACGCCGGCCGGGCGACGAGGTGAGCGTCGTCCTGCCGAGTGCGACGGTCCGCTACGAGATCCTCGAGTTTTCCAGCATCCACGAGATGGCGGGCCTGGACGACGGCTGAGCATGGACTGGGCGCTGCTCCATCTCTCGGTCCACCACATTCCTGTCGTCCTTTCCATCGCCGGGGCCGTCGCCGCTCTCGCCGGGCTCCTGCTTCGGCGATCCGGAGTCGTCCACTTCGGCGCGGTCTCCCTCCTGCTGGCTGCCGCGGCGTCGCCCGTCGCGTATCTGTCGGGCAGAGCTGCCGCATCGGCGCTCGGCGTCGAGATCGGAGGTGGCCTCTCGTCGGCGAACGCCCTTCGCGCCGTGGTCGACGCTCACGCTGCCTACGGCTTGGCCGCGACCCTGACTCTGGTGGCGGCGGGAGCGGTCGCCGTCGCTTGGCTGCGTGGCCGAAAAGACCGACGCGTGACGGGAGGGATGGCGCTGCTCGGCTTGCTGGCCGCCGGTCTCTCGGCAGCCGCCGGCCGAGAGGGCGGAGAGATCCGGCACGGTCTTCGAAGCTCCGCGGCGCTAGAAGACCTTGATGGGAGGGATGTACTTGTCGGGGTTGGCCCTCAGATCGGCGAGGATGCTGTTCAGCTCCACGATCATCCTGAGGAGCTCCTCGTAGAGGGCCTCGTCGACGATGAGTTGGCCGATGGACCCCTCGCCGGAGCGCAAGTCGGCCAGTAGCGAATCGGTGCTGCTGGCGGCGCCGGCCAGCGACTCGTACAGGGAGTCCGAGTCAAGGAGCCGCCCGAGAGAACCCTCGCCGCGGGCCAGCTTCGCGGTGACGCTGTCCAACGACTCCATGGCACCCACCAGGCGATCGTAGAGCTCGTCATCCTTCACCAGGCGTCCGAGCGCCCCTTCGCCCGAATTCACGGAGGCCAGCAGGCGTGAAAGGTCTCCGCTCATGCCCACCAGGTGATCGTACAGATCCCGGTTGACCAGCAGCTGCCCAACGGTTCCCTCGCCGGCCAGCAGGTCTCGCGTGAGAGCGTCCAGCGACCGGACCAGGTCGGTGAGACTGACGACGGCGGTCGACGCCTCGTCAAGGAGCTCGGCGTAGTCGAACACCTCGGCTGCCACCAGCGTATCGCCGGGCTCAAGGGTGCGGGCCCCGGGGCTTCCCGGCTCGATGTCGATGATCCGGTCGCCGAGCAGGCCCAGCGTCCTAATGCGCGCGCGGGAGTCCGAACGGATCTGGCTCCGTACCTGTCGGTTGATCGCCAGCCACACCGCGAGCCCTTCGCCGGTCGGAGGGCGGTCCTCAGGTCCGATGAAACCGATCCGGGCCACCTGGCCCACCGGCTGTCCCGCCAGCTGAACGGAAGCTCCAGGAGCGAGGCCCTGGGCCGAGCGCATCAGCGTCACCAGCTCGTACCGATCTCCGAAAACGCTCCCCATGTCGCCGATGAAGAAGATGCCGGTCGCGAGAAGAACGAGCGAGATGATCAGCATCACGCCCACCTTCACCTCCTCCCAGGTGATCGCTCTGGATCGCCTCATCCAAGCTCCCGTCGGCCCGGCGCTGCCGGCCTATTCGAGGTATTCACGGACGTATGCGTCATCGGACGCGAGCATCTCGGCCGGTGTGCCGATGAAGATAATCCTCCCGCTCTGAAGCAGCGCGATGCGATTCGCGATCCGGCAAGCCGAGCGGGTGTCATGCGTGACGACGATCGAGCTCACGTGGAGCTCGCGTCTCAGCTTCACGATCAGGTTGTCGATCTTGCGCGTGGTGATCGGGTCCAGCCCGCTCGTGGGCTCGTCGAACAGGAGGATCTCGGGGCGATGAACGATCGCCCGGGCGATCGCCACCCGCTTCTTCATTCCCCCGGAGAGCTCCGATGGGAGAAGGCTCTCCACCCGCCGGTGATCCAGGTCGACGAAAGAGAGCGCCTCTCGCACGCGTTGGCTGATCGCCTCCAGGGAAAGGTCGGTGTGCTCGAACAGCGGGAAGCCGACGTTGTCGAAGATCGGCAGGGAATCGAAGAGCGCCGAGCCCTGAAAGACCATTCCCATACGCTGCCGGGCCTCGAAGATCTCGGCGCGTCCGGACGTCTCGATGTCGTGCCCCAGGACCTCCACGTGGCCCGAGTCCGGCTCCTCGAGATGGAGAATGAGCTTGAGGATCGTGCTCTTGCCGACGCCGCTTCCGCCCAGGACGCACATCGTCTCGCCCCGGCGTACCGAGAATCCGATCTCGTCCAGCACGACGTGGCCCGCGTAGGTGAGTCGCACGTCGCGAAGTACCACGACCGGTCCGGTCGAGTCTCGGCTCGACATCGCTTGGGACATTCGCTCCGATCTCGGCGTCACTCGCGTCACTCGATCAGTAGAGCGATCAACAGCTGGGTGAGAAAATAGTCCGAGGCCAGGATCAAGATCGACGAGCTGACCACCGCCTGGGTGGTCGCGCGGCCGACGCCCTCCGTGCCTCCACGCGTGTTCATACCGTAGTAGCATGAAGTCAGCGCCATGATCCCGCCGAAGACGAGAGGCTTCACGAGTCCACCGAAAACGTCGATCGGGATGTAGCGGAGAATGAACCCCGTGTCCGCCAGCGACTGGTAGACGGAGCGCAGGTACAGCTCGGCCGTGAGATCGAGCTTCACCACCGCGATGAGCATCCCCCCGCCGACGGCGATAACGTCCATGATGACAGTCAGCATCGGGAGCATGATCAGCGCCGCCAGGAACCGCGGCGTCACGAGCTTCCGCACGGGATCGACGCCCAGGGTGCTCAGGGCGTCGATCTGCTCGGTGATGCGCATCGAGCCGAGCTGCGCCGCCATCCCGGAGCCCGCCCGGCCGGTGACCATGAGAGCGGTGAGGACGGGCCCAAGCTCTCGAACGGCGCTCGCTCCGACGAGTCGGCCGATGTAGATGGTTGCCCCGAACTGCTTCATCTCGACGGATGATTGCAGCGCCAGCACCATGCCCGTGAAGAGCCCGGTAAGTGCGACGATGCCGAGCGAGGCGACACCTATCGTGTCCATCTGCTGCGCAAGGTCCCGCCAGTAGAAGGGCCGAGTCACGGCAGATGCCAGGACCCGTCGGAGCAGGCCGAAGTAGCTCTGGACCCGGTACGCCGCGGCCTTGAGAGCTTCGTTGAGCCAACGGATGGGAGAGGCGCGGGCGGATGACATTCGGCCGCAGGTTAGATCCGACGACAACTCGGCGCAACCGCTGGCCAACCGGCCTCTCGGCTCTCAGGTTTCTGGCCGAGCGCAAACGCCGCCGCCCACCGACGAGGGAAGGAAGACGCAGGTATGAAACCGGTTCGCACCGACGAGGCTCCCGGGGCCATTGGCCCCTACACGCAGGCGATCGAAACCGAGGGGATGGTGTACTCCTCCGGCCAGATCGGATTGGATCCCGAGACCGGCGAGCTCGTCGAGGGGATAGAGGCGCAGACGCACCGAGTCATGCAGAACCTGCAAGGCGTGCTCGCGGCGGCCGGGCTGGATTTCGGCGCTGTGGTGAAGACGACGATCTTCCTGGCCGACATGGAGGACTTCGTCACCGTGAACGGGATCTACGCGGAGTACCTCGACGAGCCGTACCCCGCCCGGTCCACGGTCGAGGTGGCTCGTCTTCCCAAGGATGCGAGGATCGAGGTGGACGTGGTGGCGAATCGACGGTGAGCTCTGGGGCCGCCGGCGACGCAACGCCCGGCGCACCAGGGTCCACGGGAGCGGATGGAGGACTGGTGTCTCCTGCGGTCTTCAAAACCGACACGACGGCCGTGAAGGTCGTTGGCTGGGTTCGATTCCCAGACGCTCCCGCCATTTGCCAATCGGCGCGTGACCGGTTCCTCGTCGCGCTGCTGACGGCCGCGACCATCGCGGTCATCGCCGCGGCCCCGGGCCTGGCCCCGGCGCTGCGAGCGCAAGAGCCGGAGCCTGCTCCCACCGGTCAGGACACACTTCGGGCTGAAGAGGGTGCGGAGGGAGATCCGGTGGTGGAGGAAGGGACGGAAGGACGGGCGGAGGAGACCGGCACCGTGGACCAGGCGGCGGCCGATCAGGAGGTCCCGGATCGCGAGCGGCCGGTCAGTCCCGCCGGCGCCATGCTCCGCTCGGTCATTCTTCCGGGCTGGGGTCAGACCGCCGCGCGTCAGCCGGCGCGAGGTGCCATCTACTTCACGGTATGGTCCGGCGGCGTTTTCATGATCCTGAAGGCTAACTCAGAGCTGAACGCGGCCAAGCGCGCGGAAGACGAGGAGCTGATCGACAGCCGAAGCCAGGCCCGGGAGGATTGGATCCTGTTCACAGGCCTCTGGGCGTTGCTCAGCGGCGTGGACGCCTGGGTATCGGCACAGTTCACCGGTTTCGAAGGCGAGGTCCGTCCGCCGCAGGACGGATCTCCCGGCGTCGAGTTCAGCTATCCCGTGAAGCTGTTCTGACACGCATGGGTAGGTCGGGATGAACCGTCCCCCGGAGTTGCCTCCGCACGCGCCGATCGGCGTCTTCGACTCGGGCGTCGGAGGGCTGACGGTGGTGCATGCCCTGCGTGAGCGACTTCCGTTCGAGTCGATTCTCTACCTCGGGGACACCGCGCGCGTCCCCTACGGGCCGAAATCTCCGGCTACGGTCCGGCGGTACACCAGCGAAGCCGCCGGTTTTCTGCTCACCAGGGACGTGAAGCTCCTCGTGATCGCGTGCAATACCGCGACCGCGCGTGCGGCGGACGATGTGGCTTCGCGCGTGCCGGTTCCGGTGGTGGGCGTCATCGAGCCGGGCGCGACGGAGGCGGTCCGGAGATCCCGCGACGGCAGGATCGGGGTCATCGGCACGCAGGGCACGATCGAGAGCGGCATCTACGAGCGGGTGATCCGGGATCTGCGTCCGGAGGCGACCGTCCTGAGCGTGCCGTGTCCCCTCTTCGTCGCCCTGGCCGAGGAAGGATGGACACAGGGCGACGTGGCGCGCCTCACGGCGGAGCGGTACCTGGAGCCTCTGCTGAAAAAGGAGATCGACACGCTGGTTCTCGGCTGCACCCACTACCCGCTGCTCAAGCCGCTTCTCACCGAAGTCGCTGCGGGAGTGGAGCTCATCGATTCCGCGGAGGCCACGGCGTCGGCTGTCGCCAACACCCTGGCCGAGCTCGAGATCGCCGCGGAGCCGACCGGTCGCCCGGCCACGGCCCGCTACTTCGTGACGGATGACGCCCGGCAGTTCGGCGCGGTGGCGAAGCGGTTCCTGGGAGAGCCGGTCGACAGCCTTGAGTGGGTCAGTCTGGGTGCCAGTGCCTGAGCTCGATCGAATCGGCCGTGAGCAGCGCGTAGCTGCGATGGTGGATCCAGTCTCCGGCGTTCAGATAGTGCCGTCCGGGCTCTACCTCGACCAACTCGGGCCTGTGGGTGTGCCCGAAGACGACGAGGTCGATCTCAGGACGGCTCGCGAGCAATGCTCGGGCATGTTCGCCGAGGCGATCGGCCCGCTCGTGATCATCCACGGCTTGGTTTTCCAGCCGGGCCGGCGTCCCGCTGACCCGCCGCACGAGCGGGACCGACAGATCCGGGGGCGCGAGCCGGAAGAGAGCGCGGAACGCTCGACTCCGGATAAGTCCTCGAAACGCCCGATAGGCGCCTTCGCCGTCCAGCAGACCGTCGCCATGAGCCACGTAGGCGCACCGGTTCGCCAACGAAGTCGCGACGGGAGCGTCGAGCAACTCGATCCCCACCTCATCGCCGAGGAAGCTGCCCGTCCAGGCGTCGTGGTTCCCACCGACGAGACGTACCCGCACGCCCGCGTCGACCAGATCGGCGAGACGGCGCAGGACCGGGAAATAGCGACGCAGGATCACGCTGCGGTACTCGAACCAGAAATCGAACAGGTCGCCGTTGATGAACAGCTCGTCGATCTCGCCGGGCATCGACTCCAGGAAGGAGAGGAACGTTTGCTCGCCATCCGGCGGAATCTCGCCGAGGTGAATGTCGGAGACGACGATGGTGGGTCGAGCGGTCGTACCGGAAGTGGTCATGCCGGAAGATAGATCGCGCGAACCCGAGCGCGAAACGCGGGGCGTGGATGGACCCCCGCACTCCGTTGAGGCGACGGTTCGTTACGCCGAGACGGATCAGATGGGTCGCGCCCACCATGGAGTCTATGTCGTCTGGTGCGAGCTCGGCCGCACGTCGATGATGCGCGAGCGCGGCGTTTCCTACGCCGAAATGGAGCGAAACGGGGTGCTCCTGCCCGTGACGCGTCTGGAGGTTGAGTATCGCGCCGCGGCGTACTACGAGGAGACGGTGCGCATCGAGACGAGAGTAGAGGCGGCGCGGAGCCGCTCGGTCAGGTTTTCGTACGAGATCATCGGTCCTGGTGAGCGCCTGCTCGCCAGGGCTCACACCGACCTCGCATGCATCGATGGCGAAGGCCGAACGCGCAGGATCCCTCAGGAGGTGCGCGAAGCTCTGCAGGCGACTGCGCCATGAACGGCCGGCGGGCGTCGGCGGCCGCGCTGATCCTGGCGGCGATCGCCGGGTGCTCCAAACAGGTACAGACCGGGCCACCGCTCGCCGATCCCGAGATGGTGGCTGCGCGCGTGCGCGAGGCCACCGGCCCTCCCGGACCCTTCCGACTGCGCTTCGATTGGCAGTACGCGGACGAGCACGGCCAGTTGAGCGGCGAGGGGGTGGCGCGATACAACCCGACCGACTCTCTCAGACTGGATCTCTTCGCGCCGGGAGATGCCTCGATGGGAGTCTCGCTCACGGCGAGTGGTCTGACCACCCTCGGCGAGATCGAGGAGGTGCGACTGCCGGGCCCGGTCTTCCTTTACGCGATGGCGGGGATTTTCCGGCCCGGCGGGACATCGCCCGGCCGTGGCTTTCTCGCCGACAGCTCGCAGGTCCTGGTCTTTCCGGTCGGGAGCGACTCTCTCTTCGCCCACGTGCAGGGTTCTCGCGTCCTGCGGCTCGAGGAGCGCCGCTCGGGACGCGTGCGGAAACGGATCGAAGTCTCGTGGGATGGCCTCGGGGTGTGGCCAAGGAGCGCCGAGTATCGCGATTTTGTAGAATCACGACGCGTCCGCTGGGAACTGACCGAGGCGACCGAGGTGCTGACCAGACATGCTGCCGAGATCTACGAACTTCCTCATCGCATGTAGCCTGGTCGCGGCTCTCGCCAGCGGCGGGTGCTACGGCTTCTCCGGGGGCGGTGGGCTGCCCTCCCACATGAACACGGCCTTCGTGCCGCCGGTGCAGAACGACACGCCCCGCTTCACGCTTACCGAGAGGATGACGCAGTCCCTCCTGGATGCCGTTCGGAGCAAGCTGGGGCTCCAGCTGGCCGCGGAGGGCGAGGCGGACCTCATCGTAACTGCCCGGATCACCCGGTACTCCGACGTCGCTCTCAACTTCGACGCCCAGGAGGGGGAGACGACACAGGTCTTCCAGCGCCGCATCACGATTACGGCTGAAGTGGAGATCTTCGACACGGCGCTCGAGGAGATGTACTGGACCTCCCGCTCCGTGACCGGCGTCGGCGAGTACGAGCCGGAGAACGAGCAGGAAGAGGTCGGAGAGGTGATCGCGCTGGACAATCTGACCCAGAAGATCGTGGACGGAGCGCAGTCGGATTGGTAGTTGGGCCGGAGCAGCGCCGCAGGTCGCCGGGAGGTGGCCGATTCGGCTGCCTTCTTGGCCTCGCCCTTATCGTGGCGGCCGGCTATGTCGCCAGTGTGTTTATCCGAGCCGAGATGAGATACCGGTCGGTGTCGGAGCGCATCCAGGAAGAGGCGAAACAGCTGAACGTCGATGACAGGGCCGAGACGAGAGAGAAACTCGCCCCTGTCATCAGAGAGCTCGGACTGCCTCCCGGCGCGGAGAGATTCGAGGTGGGCCCCGCGCCAGGAGGCGCGCGGAGGTTTCGGCTGACCGTGGAGTACGCCGACACTCTTCGAATCCTGAACTGGCAGAAGATCATCCCGCGCTCCGTCGAGGCCGAGACGTCGTGACCGAGGCGTGGCGCCGGATCCGCCGGCCGGCGGCCGTCTTGGCGGGAGTGTGGATCGTCTTTGGCTCCGCCGCGTGGGAGCTTCCCGGTCGCCTGTTCGCGGATCCGCCGGAGGCCCCGGAGGTTACGGCCTCCGCGTCCACATCCGTCCAGGAATCCGGCCATGGCGAGGCCTCCGTCGAGGAAGCCGAGGACGGGCACGGACTGGAGATCTCGCACGTCTTCCTGATCCTGATTGCCATCCTTCTGGTCGGGAAGCTCTTTGGTGAAGCGGCCGAGCGAATCGGACAGCCGGCCGTGCTGGGAGAGCTCCTCGCCGGCGTGATCCTCGGGGGCAGCGTGCTGGGGGTCATCCCGGCGAGTGACACCCAGATGGGTGAGGTCATCCACGTCTTCGCCGAGATCGGCGTCTCCATCCTCCTGTTCGAGATCGGTCTGGAAACCGATCTGAAGGAGATGTTCCGGGTCGGGAAGGAAGCGGCCGCGGTGGCGTTGGTGGGCGTCGTGCTCCCGTTCGGTCTCGGCTTCCTATACTGGTACACCTCCAACCCGTCGATCGGGATTCAGCCCGAAGGCATCGACTTCTGGGTCGTGGCGATCTTCGTGGGCGCCACCCTGACGGCGACCTCGGTGGGAATCACGGCCCGCGTGCTCTCCGATCTCGGGAAGATGCACACCGCCGAGGCTCGCATCATCATCGGAGCCGCGGTGATCGACGATGTGCTGGGCATCGTGATCCTGGCCGTCGTCGCCGGCTTGGCAGGTGGGATGGCGGTCGGTGTGCTGGCGGTCGGCAAGATCTTCGCCTTCGCCGTCGGCTTTCTCGTGCTGGCCGTCGTCATAGGCAACCGGGCGGCGCCGTACCTGTTCAACATCGTGGACCGGATGAGAGTGCGAGGCGTTCTCCTCGTGACGGCCGTCTGCTTCGCACTCCTCCTGGCGGCGCTGGCCGACCTCTCGGGCTCTGCGATGATCATCGGCGCCTTCGCAGCCGGCATTATCCTCTCCTCTACCAATCAGTTCGACGCCGTGGTCGAGCGGATCGAGCCGGTGGCCGACGTCTTCACGCCGATCTTCTTCGTCGTCGTCGGGGCGCCCGTGAACGTGCGGCTCTTCGTCCCAGGGAGCGACGATTTCAGCGGCCGGGTGCTGACGGTCGGGCTCATCCTCACGGTGATCGCCATCATCGGAAAGGTCCTGGCCGGCTTCGCGGTCAGGACGCCCGGAATCAACCGGGCCGCGATCGGTGTCGGCATGGTCCCCCGCGGCGAAGTGGGGCTGATCTTCGCCGCCATAGGTCTGCGGGAGGGGATCCTCTCAAACGCCGTCTACAGCGCCGTCCTCATCATGGTCATACTCTCGACCTTCCTGGTGCCGCCGATCCTTAAGCAGATGCTTCAGATTGGCGGCGACGAATCGGATGGAGAGACGACCGGGGGCGTCGGGCTGCCGGCGCCGGCCGAGGCGCAAGCCCTGGCCACGATCGATCCCGGCGACACGTCCATGGATCGCGAGCCATTGGGTCATTGAGCTTTCGCGCATCCACCGAGTCGCAGCACGGAGCGAGTGGCCGTCGGCGGGACGATGCCTGAGACCCTTCTGATAGGCTCCCGGAAATCGGCGCTTGCGCGCTCGCAAGCGGAATGGGTAGCGAGGCTCTTGAGCGCCGCATGGCCCGAGCTCCAGGTGCGCAATGTCTGGATGGACACCGAGGGGGACCGGAAGCGTGACGTTCCCCTTCCGGCTATCGGCGGCAAGGGCCTGTTCACGGCCGAGCTCGAAGCCGCGATCCTCGACGGCGCGCTCGACGTCGCCGTGCATTCGCTGAAAGACCTGCCCACCGCTCTGCCGCCCGGCCTGGCCCTGCTCGCCGTTCCACAGCGGGAAGATCCGGCCGATGTTCTCGTTTCCAGGGAAGGAGTCCGGCTTTCCGAGCTGAAGGATGGGGCCCGCGTCGGAACCTCCTCGCTGCGCCGCCGAGCCCTGCTGCTCAATGCCAGACCCGAATGCCGGCCCCTCGACGTGCGAGGGAACGTCGAGACGAGGCTGGCCAAGCTCGAGCGCGACGAGTATGACGCGCTGCTCCTCGCCGCGGCTGGCCTGAAGCGCCTCGGGAGGCTCTCGGCCACGATGCGGTCCCTCGAGGTGCCGGCGTGGCTGCCCGCACCGGGCCAGGGAGCGCTAGGGATCGAGGGCAGGGCGGACGACGAGCGCGTGCATGGCCTGTTGGATGCGATCGAGGATCAGCGCGCGCGTGCCGAGACGGACTGCGAGCGTTCGGTCTTGGCCGCTCTCGGCGGCGGATGTCAGGTTCCGATCGGCGCTTTGGCGGTGCGGAAGGGAGGAGACCTCACCTTGCATGCCGCGGTGCTGTCGGAGGACGGTAGCCAGGCGATTCGGGCCTCCACGAGAGGCCCCGTTGGCGATGCGGTCGGCCTCGGCCGGCTCCTGGCGGCGGAGCTACGGGCCCGCGGGGCGGATGAACTGCTGGTGAGTGGGGCTCACGGAGCCGGCGCCTGATCGCGGCTCAGGAACCCCTCTTCAAGAAGCGTTGCAGGTTCGCCAGGTAGTAGGTGAGTCCCGCCGCGGCGAAGGCGAATGCGGCCGCCAGCGCGACGTTCAAGGCGGCGCCCGTTCTCGTGAAGATGATCCCCTGCCAGATCGCGAAGAGAGCGCAGAAAAGGATCGCCGTGGCGATGAGCAGCTTGTGGAATCCGATGAGCGACATGTCACCTCCAAGATATGGGCTGCCCACAGACGTGTACACGATGGCGCGAGCGGCCACGCCGACGTCCACCCCGGCGGTAGCGGTTGCGGGGTCGCCCAGCCCGGCTGAAGCTTGAAGAATGTCCCCGATTCACGCTCCAGAGCGCGCCGCGAAGTTCCGACAGGCCGCTTTCGTATACCTTCACGTCGGGCTGCTCTACGAGGCAGCCGTCTGGACGCTCTGGCGGGCGGGCATGCTGCCGGGCGCTCGCGGTCCCGGGTGGTTGTGGCTCCTGATCGGTGCCGCGATCCTGGCCGTGGTCTTCTGGGGACTGTGGCGTTGGCAGAACGCTTGGTTTGCGCGAGCGATCTGGGCGTTGCACGCTCTCCGCCTGCCCGCCCTGATCAACGCCGCCTTCCTGCGCGATCCCGGCGTTCTTCCGCCTGCCTTCTACGTCACGGCGCTGGTCGTCGTCCTCATCAACCTGTGGATGCTGGCGCGAGCAGCCTGGGACCTCTGACCGTACGGACGTGAGGAAGATCCGCACCTACGCCGATCTCGAGGGCCCGGACCGCTCCGGTCTCGGCGACCAGCTCGCCCATCAGCGTCGCCGCGTGGACAGCCGCATGAGGGTTGTGACGACGGTCCTCGGCGTAGCGAGCGGGAAGGGTGGGGTGGGCAAGAGCTTCGTGTCGGCGACGCTCGCCTCGGCCCTTGCTCGCGGTAGAAGCTCGGCGGGATTGCTGGATGCGGATCTCAACGGCCCCACGGCGCCGTCGCTGCTCGGGCTCCCTCGTCGTTCGCTCTCCGTCACGGATGACGGCGTCGTTCCACCGGTCGATTCTGCCGGATTGAGGGTGTTCTCCACGGACCTGCTGTTGGAAGACGGGGAGCCTCTCCGCTGGCGGGGGCCGGCCGCGGATGGCTCCCTGTGGCTCGGGTCGCTCGAGAGAGGAGCTTTTCGGGAGTTCCTCTCGGACGTGGTGTGGGGTGAGCTGGACGTGCTGGTCGTCGACCTTCCTCCGGGCACCCAGCGCCTCGCGGAGCTGGCCGAGCTCGTCCCACAGCGCAGCCGAGTCATCGGCGTGACGATCCCGACATCGGCCTCCAAGGCGGCGGTTGCTCGCTCCTTGCAGGCCGCCGGCGATCGTGGTCTGCCCATCGCCGGGATCGTGGAGAACATGTCCGGCTATGCGTGCGAGGGCTGCGGTGCGGTCGGCCCGCTGCATCCTGGTGATGCCGGCGAGGAACTGGCCCGAGAGCTGGATCTCCCGCTGCTCGCTCGCATTCCGTTCGACGCCGAAGCCGCGATCTGCGCCGAGCGAGGCGACATGAACGGGGTGCTGGCGTCCCGCGCCGGCCGGGAGATCGTCGCCCTCGCCGAGCGGCTGGATTGGGACGGTGCGCCGTGAAGTTCCTCTGCATCGATTGCGACGAACAGATGAGCTTCGGAGAGCGACAGCTTCCCGGTGACGGCACCCTGGCGGCCGTCTTCCGCTGCCCCGCCTGCGGCCGCGAGGTGGCTATGCTCACGAATCCGATGGAGACGCAGGTCGTGTCGTCACTCGGCATCAAGATCGGGGGACGGGAGGTGCCGGAGCAGCCGCTGGAGCTGGTGCGCAGCTCTATCGACGGCGGGCGCGACGAGGCCTTCGCGGAGCCGGCGGTGACTTCCCCCGGGACCGAGACATCGCCCGGGACCTCGCTCGGGACCTCGCCGGTAGAGTGGAGCGAGGCGGCCACGCGGCGTCTCGAAGCCGTTCCTTCCTTCGTGCGCGGAATGGTGAAGCGCATCTACACCGATTACGCGAAGGAGCACGGAATCAACGAGATCACTCCCGAGACCATGGACCGGGCGCGCACGGATCTCGGCCTGGAGGGCATGTAGGCGTGACCGGGGAGGAGATCGCGGAGGAGCGGCGGACGCTACACGGTTACCTCGTTTGCATCGACCGGAGGATCTGCGTGGGCTTCGAGGACTGCGTCACCGAAGGCCCCAGGGCGTTTCGACTCGACGACGAGGGGATCGCGACCTTCGACGCGCCGGAATCGGTAGATGCGACGAATCTTCTCGGTGCCTGCGCTGCCTGTCCGGTCGACGCGATTCGGGTGCTGGACGGAAATGGTCGCCAGATCGTTCCGTGACGCCCTTTTGACTTCGATCCAGGGCGCCGCTATATAGTCGGCGATCTGTAAGCCGGGCAGGGGATCTCGGGGCAGAAGGTCCGCCGGAACCCACAGGACTGGAGCGGCGATTGTATCGAGAGCTTCTCGTACCGGTCGACAACTCCCACCATTCGACGTGGGCGGTCGACCGGGCGCTTGAGCTTTGCAGCGTCTCCGAAGGTCACCTCACCGCGAACCACGTCTACGCCGCCCGCCTGCACGACGTCCGCTTCCGCCAGTTGGAGACCGGTCTACCGGCGCAGTTTCAGACGCCCGATGAGATCAAGCGCCAGCGCAAGATCCACGACAAGCTCATCGAGAAAGGCCTTCAGCTGATCTCCGATAGCTTCTTGGATCAAGTGAGCTTACGGTGCGAAGAGGCGGAGGTGCCAATGACCCGGCAGCTCCTTGAAGGCATCAACTACGAGGAGATAATCAGGGAGGCGAACGAGGGCCGCGGCTGCCTCCCCAGCCTGATCGGCTTCGACCCGAACATCGCTGCCGGATACGATGGTGGCGAGCGAGTGCGCAGTGATGTCAGGGTCGGCGAGAACGGCCGTCTCGTCGCCGAGGACGAGGAGCACGAGGAGAAGCTGGCGGGAAGCTCGGGCCGCGACTACGACCTTCTCGTCATGGGGGCGCACGGCATCGGCATCCAGCCGTTGTCGCAGATCGGCGGCGTCGCCTCCCGCGTCGCTCGCGGCGTCGAGAAGGACATGCTGCTGATCCGGGACGACCGGCCGCTGGCCGGCGGGCGATGGATCGTGTGCGTCGATGGATCGGCGTACTGCTACAAGGCCATGCGCCAGGTCCTGGAGATGGCGCGGGAGTTCGGGGCGAGGCTCTTCGTCTGCAGCGCCTTCGACGTCGAGTATCACCACGCCGTCTTTCACAACATCAAGGATGTGCTTTCCGTCCAGGCGTCGCGCGTCTTCAAGTTCGAGGAGCAGGAAGAGCTTCACAACAACATCATCGACAAGGGCCTTCTCAAGCTCGCGCAGGCCAACATCAAGCGGGCCGAGGCGATGGCCGAGGAGTTCCCGGACGTCGAGCTAGAGACGCAGATCCTGATCGGCAAGCCGTTCCAGGTCGTCATGCAATGGACCGAGGAGATCGATCCGACGCTGATCGTCCTGGCTCGTCACGGCGCCCACCGGATCGAGGGCACGGCGATGGGAAGCCAGGCGGAGAACGTCCTGCGACTCGCCCCCTGCAACGTTCTGCTGATCGGCACGACGGACGTTCGGCCGGAGGAGATCCCCTGGATCGAGCAGGATGGCGAGCAGGGGCTCGAGTGGGCGCCCGATGCCGAGGTTCGAATCCTCCGCGTCCCCCCGTTCGCGCTCGGCATCGCGCGTAAAGCTGTCGAGGAGTACGTGCTGGAGCACGCCGAGTACACTCCCCCCGGGATCCCCACGGTGACGAGCGCCTGGCTGGACCGTGCCATCCAGAAGCTCCTCCCCACTCACATGCAGCTCATCATGGGGATCGGCGACGCCGAAGAGTTCGCGCTCGCCGAGGTCAAAGCGGAAGAATCGATGAAGAGAACCGTCGTCGTGACGGCCGATGACGACGAGTTCGCCGAGCCGATGGCGGTGGAGACGCGCTGCCCGGTGACCGGCCAGGTGAGCATGCGCCCGCGCACGGAAGCCGACCCGATCATCTGGACGCACGAGGCGTTCGCGCGCCTGGGGCTCGTCCCGCTGATCGCCCGGCCGTTGGCCCGGAACACCGTCGAGAGCTTCACACGTGAGGCGGGCTTGTGGCGCGTCACGACTCGCGTCATGGACGAGAACAAGCAGGCGATGATCGAGGCCGACGAGTTCGACATGGACACGATGCTCGTGATGTTCAACGAGCTGAAAGCGAAACAGGTGAAGGCGGAGGCGGCCGGCCTCGACGGAATGAGCGAGGAGATGCGCCGCTTCATCGATGAGGCGAAGGCCTCCGGCGTGACGCGCTGTCCGATTCGGGATGTGGAACGAGAGATGTCCGACTGTCCGGTGGACTTCAAGACGGCCACCCCCGAGGAGGCGAGGCGCGCTATGGAGAGCTTCATGGCCGAGGAGGAAACCCGCCGTTGAGCGAAGCTCTCGGCGTCTCCCCGGCTCGTGCCTCCGCCGCGGCCCCCGCCGAGGACTGGGTCCGGCTCTCATCCGCCGAGAGAAGCGAAGCCGCCGATTCACATGCCCGATCGCCCGAGGCGATTCCTCACGTCGTCGCGTGGAATCTCACCCGCCGCTGCAACCTTGCCTGCGCGCACTGCTACATCTCGGCCGGATCCTGGGAGAGCGATGACCGCGAGCTCTCGACGGAGGAGTGCATGAGGATCACCGACGAGATCCTCGAGATCAGCCCCTCTCCGATGTTCGTTCTGTCCGGGGGAGAGCCGCTCGTCCGGGAGGACCTCGAATCCATCGCCCGCCACGCTGCCGATGGCGGCGCCACCGTCGTGATAGGCACGAACGGTATCGGCCTTACGGCCGAGCGGATCGCGTCACTCAAGGACGCCGGCGTGCGCGGGGTCGCGGTCAGCGTGGATTCGCTGAACCCGGAGTACCACGACCGTTTCCGACACGGCCAGGCCGCCCTGGAGGAGACGCTGGCCGCCGTGGAGCGTCTGCGCCGAGCACAGCTGGATTTCGTCGTTCAGATGACGCTGACGCGGGGCAACCGGAACGAGGTCAGGAGCCTCGCCGACTGGGCCGCATCGACCGGAGCCGTGTGCTTCAATCTCTATTTTCTCGTCTCCACGGGCCGCGGCGAGCGGATGCGCGGTCTCGGGCCGCGTGAGAACGAAGAGGTGTTGGCGGAGCTCGCCGACCTCCAGAAGGAGTACCGGGGGGTCATGATGGTGCGCTCGAAGTGCCAGCCTCAGATCATGCGGCACGTGTTCGAGGCCGATCCGGAGTCACCCCTGCTCAACTACGCGACCCGCTGCCCGTGCGGCGTCCAGTACTGCCGCATCACGCCGGAAGGGAAGCTGACGCCCTGTCCCTACTTGCCGGTCGTCGCCGGCGATTTGCGCCGAGACGCCTTCGCGGACGTGTGGCGGGACTCGCCGGTATTCGGAGAGATCCGCACCGGCCAGCTGGAGGGCAAGTGCGGACGCTGCGAGTACCGTTTGATATGCGGTGGCTGCAGGGCGAGAGCCTTTGCCGAGAGCGGCGACTACCTGGGCTCCGACGAGTCGTGCGCCTACGAGCCGACCGGCGAAGCCGAGCCGGTCCTGCCTCGCGTCGCATCATACGGAACAGCGGCTGCTCCGGAGCTGAAGTGGAGCCCGGAGGCCGAGGCGCGGCTGGCCCGCGTGCCGTCATTCGTGCGGGGGGTGGTCGTGAGGCGGCTGGAGGAGTTTGCCCGGCGCACCGGGGAGTCTGTCGTGACGCCCGAGCTCATGGAACGGGTCCGCGAGGAGATGCCGGTGGATTTCTCCAAGCGGATGCCGTTCTTCCTGCGAGGCGAGCGCTGAGTCCCCGCGGCGTGCTTCGAGCGGCGGCCGGCGCCGCGGCGCTTTTGCTCCTCGCCCTGGAACCCGGGCTCGCTCAGGAGGCTATGGCCGAAGCCCCCGCGTACGGGGACTTTCCGCTGATCGGGGCCCGCGGGGCGATCTGGATCGCCGCCCAGGTGCACCTGATGTTCGCGGCGTTCGTGCTCGGCGTTCCGATGTTCGCGATCGTCGTCGAGGCGATCGGCATCTTCGGTAGGGACGAGCGGTACGACAAGCTGGCGAAGGAGTTCACCCGGCTCCTCGTGGTCGCGTACAGCGCAACCGCGATCTGGGGCGCGATCCTCGTCTTCGTCCTCGCCACTCTCTACCCACGGTTCTGGGCGTATCTGACGACGATCTTCGCTCCGTCGATGTGGGTGTACGCCGGGCTCTTCTTCCTCGAGTCCTTCACCCTCTACCTCTACTACTACGGGTGGGATCGCTGGAAGAAGGGTCTCTCCAAGAAGGTCCATCTCGGCCTCGGCGTGGCGCTGAACGTCTGGGGCACCATCGTGATGTTCATCGCCAACAGCTGGCTCACCTTCATGATGAGCCCGCCGGGAGACCTCGCGGCGGACACGGCTCCGCAGACGGTGCGGCTCTGGAGCGCGATCGCGAACGCGACGTGGATGCCGATCAACGTCCATCGCCTCATCGCCAACGTGGTGTTCGGGGGCGCCGTGGTGGGGGCGTACGCGGCGTACCGGTTCCTCGCGTCACGCACCGACGAGGAGAGAGCCCACTACGACTGGATGGGTTACGTCGGGAACTTCATCGCGATCGGGGCGCTCATCGTGCTCCCCTTCGCCGGTTACTACCTGGGCCGCGAGATCTACGAGTTCAACCAGCAGATGGGGATCACGATGATGGGCGGCTTCATGAGCTGGCTGTGGATCATCCAGGCGTTCCTCATCGGCGTCCTGTTCCTGACCGGCAACTACTACCTCTGGGTCGGCATGGGCCGGATACCGGGCGCAGAGCGCTTCATGCCCTACATCAAGTGGATGCTGCTGGTCCTCGTCATCGGGACGATCGTCTGGGCCACGCCGCATACGATGATCGCCAACCGACGCGAGATCGCGGCGATGGGCGGCACGCACCACCCGTTCCTCGGCGTCCTGGGCGTGATGAGCGCGAAGAACACGGCCGTCAACCTGATGATCCTGACGACGTTCCTCTCCTTCCTCCTGTACCGGCGGGCGAACAAGCAGCCGGTCGTCTCATGGGCAAAGACGGGGACGATGCTTCAGGGCGCGGCGTTCGTGCTCTCGGCGGCGATCGTCCTCTTCTACGGGATCTACGGCTACTTCGTGACCGCGATCGTGCGGATCGGATTCAGCGTGTACCAGGTGCTCGCCGTGCTCGCCTGCATCTTCTTCGTCATCGGTCTGGATGTGTTCATGATGAGGGGCGCGACGTCCCGGGGGGCCATACGCTGGGGCCAGATGCCGGCGCGCTCGCAGTATGCCCTCTTCATCCTGGCGGTCACCTTCACCTGGCTCATGGGTCTCATGGGCTTCGCGCGCAGCGGGATCCGGCAGCATTGGCACGTCTTCGAGGTGATCCGCGACACCAGCCCCCAGGCGTTCACTCCGGCGCTTGGTCCTGCCGCGACGATGATCAGCATCTGCGTCCTCATCTTCTTCGCGCTCGTCGGCTTCATCTTTTGGCTCGGCGGACTGGCCGAGCAGCCGGCCGCCAGCCCGGTCAGCTCCCGCTATTCCTCCGAGATGGACCTGAGCGCTGGCGCCGAGCCGGCCCACTACGCCGGGCCGGAGGCGTAGGGGATGCTTCGGACGAACCTGACGGTGCTGCTGATCGTGATCGGCACGCTGGCGGTCTATACGGCGGTCGCGAACATGATCCCGCAGGTCGCATCGGAGGTGCCCGAGGAAACGACGATCGGGGCCGACGTCACGCCCGAGGAACTCGCCGCGATCGGAGAGGGGCTCTACGTGGGTGCGGGCGGCTGTACCGCCTGCCACGGGCTCGGCACGCGGGCACCCGACCTGGTCGGGGTATCGGGCACGACCTGCGCGACCCGCCGAGAGGGCCTGGCCTGCAAGGAGTACCTGTACGAATCCCTCACCGAGCCGGGTGTCTTCGTGATCGACGGCTTCCAGCCAATCATGCCGGACATGCGGCGGATCCTCTCTGAGGCGCAGATCTGGGCGCTCGTGGCCTTCCTCGAGAATCAGGGAGGAGAGATCACGGTTACCGCGGCGGACATTCCCGCGGAGAGTGCGGGAAGCGCCGCGGCCGGGGCCGGCGGGACGGGCGCGGCGGCCGGCCCGGGGATCGACCCCGCCGTCACGGATCCCGTGGAGCTCTTGAGGGCGAGCACCTGCCTAGCCTGCCATCAGCTCGGCGAAGAGGGGGTGGCGCTCGGGCCCAGATTGGACGAGATGGCCGGTCGGCTGGACCCGGAGTACATCCGGCATTCGATCCTTCTCCCCAATGCCGACACGGCAGAGGGCTTCGAGGCCGTGGCCGGAACGATGCCGGCGAACTTCGGCGATCAGCTCTCTGCCGGGCAGCTCGAGACCCTCGTTCGCTTCCTGGCAGAAGAACGATGAGAGCGGATCCGGACGAGATGAGAAGGGAGCTGACGGGATGAGTCGAGCGGGCTCCTACCTCGGCCACCCATTCTGGCAGGCGCTAGGCGTGCTCGTCGGCTCGTACCTCCTGTTCAAGTTCGGCATCGGCTATCTGCTGCCGGCCATAGGCGTTCACAGCGCGCCGGTCCCCTCGAGCGTGCTGCTCCAGTACATGCTCACCGTCATCGTGGCTCTGCTCCTTTACGTGAGCACGAACGAAGATCGCTGGACCCGGTTCAAGGACCCGCTGAGACAGGTGATGGTGGAGCCGGATAAGCGGATGTTCCGTGTCGCTCTGCTCGTCGCGTTCCCGCTGTTGGTCGGGTTTCTGACGTACGGCCGCGTGCGGGCCGACGTCGGTGCGCCGCCTTCGCTCCGCTCCATCCATCCGGCGCCGCCCAACCAGATCACCTTCCGGGGCGAAACGATCTCTCTGACCGGGCTGGAGAACCCGCTGCGCGAGCACGGGTCGTTCGAGGAGCACCTGGCGGTTGGAGCCACGGTGTACGTCCAGAACTGCATGCCCTGCCACGGGGACCGGTTGGACGGCGAAGGACCGGCGGCTCACGCTCTGAACCCGGTTCCGGCCAACTTCACGGACAACGGGACGATCAGCCAGCTGACCGAGAGCTACGTCTTCTGGAGGATCGCCACGGGGGGACCGGGGCTGCCCGTCGAAGGAGCCCCCTGGAACTCGGCGATGCCGGCGTGGGACGATCTCCTCACGGCCGATGAGATCTGGGCCGTAACCCTCTTCATCTACGAGCGCTCCGGCTCGACGCCTCGGACGTGGGAGGAATCCAACGAAGGCGAGGGGCACTGATGGTGGGCAGGCTCCGGGTTCCGCTTCGCTCGCTGCGCGCTTTGGACGCGAAGCCTCCTCGCTTCGCTGCGGGGTCTTCGCATCGTCGCTGCGACGCTCGCTCAGTCGGAGCCCGCAGCCTGCCCGGTTCAATGCCCCCGCTGCCGCTGCGTGGGGCTCGCGTGCGGTGGGTGGGGGTGGGGATCGCGGTGCTGGTGGCGCTGCTTCTGCCGGTGCGCCTGGCGCCTGCGCAGGATGCGGCGAACGGAGAGGCGATCTATCGCGCCTGGTGCTTGGAGTGCCACGGCGCGGAGGGTCGGGGAGACGGCCCGGCCGCCGCGCGGATGCTGCCGAGACCGAGAGACTTCGTCGGCGCGCGCTACCAGATACGGACGACCGCGAGCGGAGAGCTCCCGACGGACGACGATCTGATGCGGGTCATGCGGGACGGCCTTCCGGGGACGGCGATGCCGGGTTGGCCCAATCTGAGCGACCAGGAGAAGCGGGACGTCGTCGCCTTCGTCAAGAGCTTCTCGCCGTTCTTCGAGCGGGAGACTCCCGAGGTGCTTCAGCGATCCGCGGATCCGGGTGGCGGTGCCGATCGGGCCGGGCCCGGACGAGAGACATACGGCACGCTCGAGTGTGCGCGGTGTCACGGCGAGCAGGGAAGGGGTGACGGGAGATCGGCGCCGACGCTCGAGGACTGGAGGGGGTTCCCGATCCGCGCCGCGGATCTCTCCGAGCCCTGGCTCTTCAACGGCGGAGTGGGTGCCGACGCGATCCACACGCGCTTCCTCACCGGCGTGGATGGCACCCCCATGCCCTCCAACCAGGACGCGCTGGAAGCGGGCGTCGTCACCGAAGAGGATCTCTGGAACCTGGCTCATTACGTAGCAGGCCTCGGGCCCGCGAAGGCGCCGGAGCTCGAAGAGGTCGTGAGGGTGGAGCGGCGCGAGCAGCTGCCGGACGGCCCGAACGATGCCTCCTGGGACGATCTGCCGAGCTTCTATTTTCCGCTCGTCGGCCAGATCGTCGAGGCGCCACGGCAGTTCGCCCCGACGGTCGATGGCGTATGGGTGCAGGGCGTCCACGATGGAGCGGAGCTGGCTCTGCGCGTCGAGTGGCACGACCCCTCGAACAGTCCCGATCCTGGCTGGCAGGAGTGGCAGGCCAAGATTGCCGGGGCCCTCTACTCGGATGAGTCGCCGATCCCGGCGGAGCCGCTCCCGGACCTTTTGGCCATCCAGTTTCCGATGACCTCGGCGGATGGTCGTGCTGTGGCATAGCAGGCGAGGGGCGGTCGAGGGGCGGGCGACGGGCCTCGGCACGACCGAGGTCGTAGATTCGGGCGCCGGTCTCACGGCGAGTGCGGAGTGGGAGGCCGGTCGGTGGCGCGTCGTCTTTCGTCGACCGTTGGCCGCGGCCGACGATGGCCTGCTCTCGTTCAGGGAGGGATCTCCGATCCCGATCGCCTTCTTTGCCTGGGACGGGAGCAGCGGCGAGACGGGCAGCCGGGGGTCCATCTCCGCCTGGTACTTCGTCGGCCTGCAGCCACCGCCATCAAACGCGGTCTTCATGGCGCCGTTGGTCGCCTTTCTGGTGACGGGCGGGCTCGGGATGTTCGCCGTCAGGCGTGCTCAGAAGAGTTATCGAGGATAGGGAGATCCACATCATCAACCGGGGATAGGAGGAACACCATGTTGGAGAAGACTGGCCTGTTGGCCACGGTCGCGGCCGCCGGCCTCGTGTGGGCGTGTGGAGGTGGAGGCGATGCCGATACCGGAGACGGAGACACAGCGGCGGATGCGGGCGGTGAGACGGCCGCGCCGGTCGTAGATCCGGCCACGGCCGGAGCGATCAGTGGCCTCATCGCGTTCGAGGGCGAGGCACCCGCCGCGGAACGGATCGACATGGCCGAGGAGCCGGAGTGCAATAACGCATATCCCGGCGAGGGCGCCCTGACCCAGAATGCGCTCGTGAGCAGCGACGGAAAGCTCGGGAACGTCTTCGTTTACGTGAAAGAGGGGCTCGGCGCCGGCTTCCCGACTCCGTCACAGCCCGCCGTGCTGGACCAGGAGAACTGCCGCTACCACCCGCACATCCTGGGTGTTCAGGTCGACCAGCCCCTGTTGATTCGGAACAGCGATCCGATTCTCCACAACATCAACTCCCAGCCGAGCATCAACCGAGGCTTCAACATCAGCCAGCCGCAAGCCGGCATGGAGACGACGCGCGACTTCGGGATGGCCGAGGTGATGATCCCGGTGAAGTGCGACGTCCACGGCTGGATGAGCGCGTACGTCGGCGTCGTCGACCACCCGTATTACGCCGTGAGCCGAGGCGACGGCTCCTTCTCGCTTCCGAACCTTCCACCCGGCGACTACGTGGTGGAGGCCTGGCACGAGCTCTTCGGAGCCCAGACCACCAACGTCACGGTCGGCGAAGGGGCGACGGCGGAGGTCAGCTTCACCTTCAACGCCGGCATGGCCCGGAACGCGGTGCCGCTCGGTGACCCGCTGATCATCAAGCATGCCGATGACGGCAGCATCACCGCCGTGCGCGAGCAGTCCGGCGACTAGTCGCCGGAGCGAGTCGTCGCCGCACTCTGTGCCGGTAAACCAGAAGTCAACGGAAGGGGAGAGCCTTGAACTGGTCGCTTCCTGAGAATATCGCGACGTATGGCGGGAAGATCGATGCCCTCTTCTGGGTGATCACGGTCGTGACCGCGATCGCCTTCGTGCTGGTCGAGGTCGGAATCATCTGGTTCTGCATCAAGTACCGGCGGCGTGAGGGCCAGCGAGCCTTTTACACCCACGGGAGCAAGAGCCTGGAGATCCTGTGGACGGCCGTACCGGCGCTGGCCATGGTCGCTCTCGGTCTGTACAGCGCCAACGTGTGGGCTCAGATCAAGGGACGTAACTCGGCGCCCTCCGAATCGCTGCACATAGCGGTGAGCGCGAAGCAGTTCGAGTGGAACGTCACCTACGCCGGTGCCGATGAGGTGCTCGGCACGAGCGATGACTTTTCCACCCGCAACCAGCTCCACTTCCCGGCCAACCGCCCGATCCTGGTCTGGCTGGAGTCCGAGGATGTGCTGCACTCCTTCTTCATCCCACAACTCAGGGTGAAGCAGGATGCCGTGCCGGGGATGACCATCCCGGTCTGGTTCGAAGCCACGAAGGCGGGCGACTACCAGATAGGCTGCGCGGAGCTGTGCGGGCTCGGTCACTACCGGATGCGAGCGAGGGTGAGGATCCACGAGCCCGAGGCCTACGAGGCGTGGCTCGACGAGCAGATCGCGGTGCGGACTGACCCCGGCCAGCCGACGGCGGTGGCGGCGACCGCCGGTTCCGGAGGCAACGACGTGGACGACGGACAGGAAGCCAGGCATGAGCACTCCGCCGGCGGGATGTAGGGGGGGCGAGATGAGACGAGAGAAAGGCGCAGCGTGATATGGCGACGATCGTAGCCGAGCCGACGGGGATCCCCGTCGTCGAGGAACATCACGAGATGTCCTTCATCCGAAAGTACATCTTCTCCTCGGACCACAAGGTCATCGGGATCCAGTTCCTCTTCTTGAGCCTCTTCTTCCTGCTGGTGGGTGGACTGCTGGCGATGCTGATGCGCTGGCAGCTCGCGTGGCCCGGCCGGCCCATGCCCTTCGGCGGGCTGTTCCCCGAGACCATGGCGCCCGACGGGATCATGCTTCCCGAGTTCTACATCTCGCTCGTCACCATGCACGGGACGTTCATGGTGTTCTTCGCGATCATGCTGCTGTTGGTGGGTGTGTTCGCGAACTACCTGATCCCCCTCCAGATCGGCGCCCCGGACATGGCGTTCCCGCGCCTGAACATGCTCTCCTTCTGGATTGCGGTGCCGTCGGGCCTGATCGCCCTGGCGAGCTTCGCGGTGGAGGGAGGTGCGGCGGGCGCCGGCTGGACCTCGTATGCGCCGCTCAGCGGGATGCCGGAGTACAGCGGGGTGTCGATGGGCCAGCAGATGTGGATAGTGAGCCTTGTGCTGCTGGGTCTTTCCTCGATTCTGGGCTCCACGAACTACATCACCACCGTGATCAACATGCGTGCTCCCGGGATGTTGTGGACGCGGATGCCGCTGACGGTTTGGGCGCTGTTCGTCACCGCGATCCTGGGCCTGCTCGCCATGCCGGTTCTCTCGGGCGGCCTGATCATGCTCCTGTTCGACCAGACAATTGGGACGCACTTCTTCCTCCCCGAAACCGGCGGCCAGCCGCTGCTGTGGCAGCACCTCTTCTGGTTCTTCGGACACCCGGAGGTCTACATCCTCATCCTGCCGGCGATGGGCTTCGTATCCGAGATCCTCTCGGCCGGCTCACGAAAGCCGGTGTTCGGCTACAAGGCGATGGTGGGCGCGATCGTGGCGATCGCCTTTCTCGGCTTCATCGTCTGGGGCCACCACATGTTCCAGAGCGGCATGAACCCGGTGCTGGGCACCAGCTTTATGGTCTCGACCCTGGTGATCGCGGTGCCGTCGGCGATCAAGACCTTCAACTGGATGGGCACGATGTGGAGGGGGAATCTCCACTTCCACACGCCCATGCTGTTCGCGATCGGGTTCGTGATGCTGTTCGTGATCGGAGGGCTGAGCGGGATCTTCATGGCGTCGGCGCCCTTCGACATCTACATCCACGACACCTACTTCATCGTGGCCCACATCCACTACGTGCTCTTCGGCGGGGCGCTCTTCGCAATCTTCGGCGCGATCTACTACTGGTTCCCGAAGATGTTCGGGCGGATGATGAACGAGCGCTGGGGCAAGATCCACTTCGCCCTCACGTTCATCTTCTTCAATCTCGCCTTCTTCCCGATGCACACGCAGGGGCTCGCCGGGATGATGCGCCGCCTGTACGACACCACGGGTTATACGCACACAGCCGATCTCCAGGGGACGCACCTGCTGATCACGATCAGCGCGTTCGCACTCTTCTCGACGGGCGTCATTTTCGCCATCAACTTCTTCGGGAGCATGTTCCGGGGCGAGAGGGCACCGCCCAACCCGTGGAATGCGACGAGCCTGGAGTGGCAGACCCCCTCGCCGCCCAAGCACGGCAACTGGGAGCAGGCCCCTGTCGTCTACCACGGGCCGCACGAGTACAGCCACCCGGATGTCACCGACAAGGATTGGCTCGCGCAGAACGAACGACCGGATGTCGTGTCGCCGGCGGGACACTGAATGGGCGGCGGTCGCTTTGAGAGGGTGGCACTTCGAGCACTTGGCGCCAGGCACATGAGCGGGAGAGGGTAATGGAAGCCCACGCGATGCCTTACTACGGAGGTCGGACGCCGGAGACGGGTCTGGCCGTGTACACCCAAAAGGTGGGAATGTGGGTCTTTCTCTGCTCGGAGGTGATGTTCTTCACCGGGCTGATCGGCTCCTACATCATCCTGCGCTTCGGGGCTTCCGAAACCTGGCCGCAGCCGGGCGAGATCCTGAACATCCCGGTCACCGCCATCAACACGTTCATCCTGATCTGCAGCTCGGTGACGATGGTGAAGGCGTTCGCCGCCTCCGAGGTGGGAGACAAGCGAGGAACGCGGCTGTTCACGCTGGCCACCGCGGTCATCGGGGCCGCGTTCCTGGGCGTGCAGATCTACGAGTACAGTGAGCTCCTGGGGCACGGATTCGGCCCCTGGTCCGGCCTGTACGGATCGACCTTCTATACGATGACCGGCTTCCACGGCTTCCACGTGTTCAGCGGCGTGGTCTGCATGACGTGGGCGACGGTGAAGGCGTTCCGGGGCGGCTATGACAACGGGAACTACCAGGGCCTGGAGGTTCTGGGTCTATACTGGCACTTCGTGGACCTCGTTTGGATCATTCTGTTTACGATCGTCTACCTCATCTGACGGGAGAGCGAGACTTGGACAGCACCGAGACATTGCACGAAAGCGCCGGCGCGGCGGCGGCCGAGGTGCACGCCAGTGGCCACGCGCATCCGCGCTACCTGCTGGTGTGGCTGTGGCTCGCCCTGCTCACGGCCGCCGAGGTCGCGGTCGTCGGGTTCACGGCGCTGCCGAAGTCGTGGATCGTCATCGCGCTCCTGATCATGGCGGTCTGGAAGGCGCTGCTGGTCGCCCTCTACTTCATGCACCTGCGGTTCGAGCCGCTGCGCGTGGCGGTCATGGCGGCCTCGCCGCTGCCGCTCGCCGTACTGCTGGTGATGACCGTGCTCCAGGAGTACCGCTGACGTGAGCTCCGTTGATGCCGCCGAGATGACGGCTGCCGCCGAGGTGAGCGCTGCCGCCGAGGGTTACGAGGCGGCATTGCGCGTCGTCGCGGCGCCCCGGACCGGCGTCGCGCGTGCCGCGGATTTCTTTGAGCTCACCAAGCCGCGGATCACGACCTTCGTCCTGCTGTCGGCGGCCACCGGGTTTTTCCTCGGCCTCCAGGCCGGCGTGCCACTCGTGATCTTCTTTCACCTGATGATCGGAGTCGCCCTGGTAGCCGCGGGCACGAACGGCTTCAACCATCTGCTCGAGGGTGACGTTGACCGCCGGATGGACCGGACGCGCCGCCGGCCGATCCCCACCGGTCGCGTCAGCCCGCGCGAGGCCGGGATCTTCTCGGCTCTCACGGGAGCCGCCGGCATCGGATACCTGGCGCTGATGGTGAACCCGCTGACGGCGACACTCGCAGCCGCCACCCTGGTCATTTACGTCCTCGGCTACACGCCGCTCAAACGGGTGACCTCCCTGAACACATTGGTGGGGGCGATCCCCGGGGCGCTCCCGATCGCCGGCGGTTGGACGGCGGCGCGCGGCTCCCTCGGACCGGAGGCGCTGGTCCTCTTCGGCATCCTCTTCTTTTGGCAGCTCCCGCACTTCCTCAGCCTCGCGTGGATTTACCGGGAGGACTACCGGAGGGCCGGCCTGGTCATGCTGGCGGTGAGGGATCCTGAGGGCGTCCGCACCCGGCACCAGACCCTCATCCACGCCCTGGCCCTGTTGCCGGTGAGCCTGCTCCCGTCGCTGCTTGGTCTCACGGGACCGGTCTACTTCGTCGGGGCACTCGGACTGGGCCTGGCCTACCTGGCTTCCGCGGGCCGCTTCGCCTGGGGTGGAGGGGAAGGAGCGGCCTGGCGTGTCTTTCGAATGTCGTTACTGTACCTGCCACTGGTGTACGGCCTGCTGATCCTGGACAAGGGAGCGCGCGAGCTGGGCCTCCACGACCTACCGGCGGTGAACGCCGTTCTCAACGGCCTGACGACGGCCTTCTTGCTGACCGGCTGGCGCTTGATACGGCGCGGCAAGATGAAGGCTCATCGGTTGGCGATGCTCGCCGCCGTGGGAACCTCCGCGGCGTTCCTGGCGAGCTACCTCGTTTACCACTTCCAGGTGGGCTCCGTCCCGTACCAGGGCCTCGGTTGGACCCGCACGCTCTACTTTACGATCCTGATCACGCACTCGGTGCTGGCATCCTCTCTCGTGGTGCTCGTGCCGATGACGCTCATCCGTGCGTTGCGCGGGAACTTCGATCGCCACCGGAGCATTGCCCGTGGAACCTTGCCCGTGTGGCTCTACGTTTCCGTCACGGGCATCATCGTCTACCTCATGCTGTACGTGCTTTGATGCGGAGCCGTCTCCGCGCGCGTGCGGCATTCCTCACCGCGGCCGTCGTGCACGCCGCGATGACGGTTCTCCTGATACTTCCGGCTCCGCTCCTGGCTTGTCCCTCGTGCGTGTCCGCGGCGGATCAGCAGGTTCAGGAAGGCTTCTTCTGGGGTCTCGTGTTCATGATGGTGTCCCCCTGGGTCGTCATCGGCGCGATCGGTGGCGGTCTCTTTATGGCCATAAGACGTGAGCGACGGG
This sequence comes from Gemmatimonadota bacterium, assembly GCA_039587445.1. Classification (GTDB taxonomy): domain Bacteria; phylum Gemmatimonadota; class Gemmatimonadetes; order Palauibacterales; family Palauibacteraceae. Next base: position 15,605 of record JBDHIM010000019.1, on the reverse strand, counting down.
AAGCCGTCGAGGAATTCCTCCGCTCGGAGGCCGCGCTGCCTGCGAGACCCGGGAGGAAGTCGAGCTGACATCGAACGGATAGAAAGCTAGACGAAAAGACGCCCCGTGAGGGGCCGGGACCGGCTGCAGGGCCGAGCATCGGTGCGAGGAGGGACGTATGGAGATTCCCAAGAAGACCGTCCGCTACGGTGTCATCGCAGGTCTGCTCGGGGGCACGGCGCTCATCATCTTCTTTTTCTTCTACGACCTGACCCAGGGCGAGCTGTTCCGAACGCCCATGTACCTGTCCGGCGCCCTCCTCGACCGGGACGGCTTCGAGCCGGGCTGGTTTCACCTGCTGGCGTACACGCTTCTCCACTTCGTGGTCTTCGCGATTCTTGGCGTCAGCGCGGCGGTTCTGTTCGAGTGGGCGGCGATCCCGAGAAACCTGTTTGTCGGTGCGGCGTTCGGGCTGTTCATCTGCTCTCTCATCTTCTATCCGGCGTTGATCATCACCGGGAGCGACATCCTCGCCGCGCCCGCATGGCCGGCCGTGCTCGCGGGGAACGTGCTGGCCGGTCTGGTGATGGCCACCTACCTGCGGCTGGTGAGCGATCAGCCGGGTATCACCGGCTTCATGGCACAGCTGCAGGCCCACAAGATGCTGCGAGAGGGCCTCGTGGCCGGGCTCATCGGCGCTTTCGCCGTCGCCATCTGGTTCCTCGTGGCGGACATGATCGTCCGGCAGCCGTTCTTCACGCCGGGGGCGCTGGGGTCGATCCTCTTCCTCGGCGCCCAGGGCCCCGAGGACGTGGTGGTTTCGGCCGGCACGATCATCGGCTACACGCTCGTCCACTTCGCGGCGTTCATCGTGTTCGGGACGATCATGTCGGGGATCGTGACCCAGATCGAGCGGTTCCCGCCGCTCGTCTTCGCCCTCCTCCTCCTGTTCGTCGTGTTCGAGACCTTCTTCATCGTCATGGTGGCGATGCTCGGAAGCTGGATGGTCGAGGCGCTGGAGTGGTGGGTCGTCCTTCGGCAATCTGTTCGCGGCCATCGTGATGGGTGGCTACCTGTGGCGGGCGCATCCCGTGCTGCGTGAGGAGCTCACATCGGACGCCCTCTGGGCCGAATAGTGGGCTCCGTAATGACGGTACCGGACTCAGCGGCGGGCCGGCCGGTGAGCGGTTCGAGGGTTTCAGGTGCGGTGGGCGCGGCGACCTTGGTGTTCGCAGCACTCCTCGCGCTGGCTGCGGACTCTGCCGTGGCGCAGGAGGTCGTGTACGTCGTCCGCCACGCGGAGCGGGTTGCAGATGTCGACGACCCGCCCCTCTCGGAGCAGGGCATGACCCGTGCGCGGATTCTCCGGGAGTTCTTCCGTGACACGGGGTTGACCGCCGTCTACGCGACCGACCTCCGCCGCACCATGGAGACCGCGGGGATGGTGACCGAGCCGCTCGGGTTCGAGGTCACCTCCGTTAAGCCTGACTCGCTCGGCGGTCTGGTCGCCCGCGTGCAACGCGAGCAGCCCGGCGGCCGGGTCCTGATCGTAGGCCACTCCAACACCGTGCCGAGGGTCCTCGAGCAGTTCGGCTACCCGAACGAGATCACGATAGACCACGACGAGTACGACAACCTCTTCATCGTCGTGCCCGCTGCGGAAGGACCTCCGCTCGTCCTTCATCAGCGGATGGCGCTTCCAGCCCGCTAGGTCGCCTCGGACATGTTGAGGCGTGTTCTGAGATGGCTCGGCATCGGGTTGGCTGCGATACTCGTCCTCGCGCTGGTCGCGCTCGTCTACGCGTACGTTGCCTCGTCCCGCATCATCGGGCGAATCTACGACGTCCCGCTGACGGCCCCGGAGGCAACGGCGGACTCGGCGCTCCTCGCCGACGGTCCGCGGCTGGCCTCGCTTTGGGGGTGCTTGGCGGGTTGTCACGGAGAAGAGGGCTCCGGAACGATCATGTTCGAGGAGCCACTCATCGGTTGGATCAAGGCACCGAACATCACGACCATCCTTCCGGATTACACGGACGCGGAGCTCGAGCGCCTCATTCGGCGCGGCGTCAAGCGTGATGGCCGGAGCGTCTTCGTCATGCCGTCCCGATTTCTACATCAGCTCGATGACGCTCGATTGACCTCGATCATCGCCCACATCCGGAGCCTGCCGAGGCAGGAAAACCGGTTCAAGGGTGGCGTGAAGTTCGGTCCGATGGGACGCGTCTTTCTGGCCATCGGGGAGTTTCAGCCTTCCGCGGCGGAGGTAGATCCCGACTCGCCCCGGAAGTACCTGGATCTTATGGACGAAACGGGCCTGGGCCAGTTCTGGGCAACAACCGTATGCAGCGAGTGCCACGGCGAGGATCTGCGCGGCGAAGAGGGGTTCACTCCGAGCCTGGAGGTCGTGGCCACGGCCTATACCCGGACCGATTTCGAGCTCCTCCTGCGCACCGGGCTCGCCATCGGCGGCCGGAAGGCGGGTCTCATGTCAGAGATCGCTCGTGACAACCTCCGGCACCTGACTGCGCGCGAGGTCGCCGGGCTGTACGACTACCTGACAGGCCACTTCGCTGCGGACACGGCCGTGGCCGAGTGAGCATCCGTGGAGGCTGTTCGATGCGTCGAGCTCATGAGTGGTTCACCGGGACTTTGATCTGTCTGTCCACCGTCGTTGCCTGCCAGCCCGAGATCGACCTCGAGGCAGAGCGGGCCGCTCTATTCCATGCCGATGAGTCATGGGCTGCGGCCGCAGAGGCCGGAGACGTCGAGCGGATCTTTGGCTTCTGGACGGAGGATGCAGTGATCTATCCGCCCGTGGGCCCGGCCGTTGAGGGAATCGAAGCGATCCGCCAGTTCGTTCGTCAGAGCCGCGACGTGGAGGGATTCACCATCGCCTGGACCCCCACCGGCGCGGAGGTGTCGAGCACCGCGGACGTAGGGTATACGTTCGGAGCGTGGGATCGCACAGTGCCCGGCCCTGACGGGACGCTCGTGAGCTCGACCGGCAACTACGTGTCGATCTGGCACAAGCAGGCGGACGGTTCGTGGAGGTGTTCCGTCGAGATCTCCAACCTCGGCGCTCTCCCCATGAGATGACGCTCGAACGAGAGCTTCTCGTCGCGACCAGAAGTCCTCACAAGCTCCGCGAGCTCCGCGGGCTCATCGATGTGTCCGGCTTTCATCTTGTGTCGCTGGACGAGGCAGGGGTGTCGGAGACCCCTATCGAGGAGCAGCTGGAGGTCTACGACACGTTCGAGGAGAACGCCCGGGCCAAGGCAGTCTACTTCCAGCGAAGCACGCTCATGCCGACGATCGCGGACGACTCGGGCCTCTGCGTGGATCGACTGGATGGGGGGCCCGGGGTTCGAACGAAGCGCTTTGCGCCTGACGACATGGTAGAAAGTCTCGGCCGCGATGAGGCGAACAACCGCTATCTCCTGCAGCGGTTGGAGGGGGTCTCCGAGGAGGAGCGCGGAGCGCGCTACCGGTGTGCGATCGCCTACGAGGACGGTGAGGCGAGCTTCGTCGTGGAGGGGATGGTGGAGGGGACGATCGCGGCCGAGCCGAGCGGCGAGGGTGGCTTCGGCTACGACCCTCTCTTTGTCGTGCCGGAGTATGGCAAGACGTTCGGTGTGCTGCCGCCCGAGGTAAAGGCGGAGTTGAGCCACCGCTCACGCGCTGCCAGGGCACTGGCGGAGCGGCTTCGCGAGATCCGATCGTCGTGACTCGGGCCCTGCCGGGCTTGGCGACCGCGGCCGCGGTGATCGGAACGGCGGTGATCGTCCTCCGGATCGTCTCCCGGCATCACGCGACGGCCTGTCCGGCCTGGCTCGCCGTGCTGCTCGAGAATCCCTACATGAACCGCCTGGCCGGAGCCGAGGTGGTCCTCGACCGCGCCGGGATCACCGGAGGGCACGCGGTTCTGGACGTAGGGTGTGGAACGGGCCGGATCGCGCTCCCCGCGGCCGGGCGGGTCGGCCCTGCAGGTCGCGTCGTGGCCCTGGACCTCCAGCCGGAGATGCTCCAGCGGACCGAGGCGCGGGTGGAGGAGGCCGGGCTCCGTAATGTCGAGACGGTGCTGGCCGGCATAGGGGAAGGCTCGGTCCCGGTCGAATCCTTCGATCGGGCGACCTTGGTCACGGTGTTGGGGGAGATCGTGGACCAGGCGGCGGGCCTCCGGGAGATCCGCGTCGCGCTCAAGCCGGGCGGGATCCTCTCGGTCACGGAAGTCCTGCCCGATCCCCACTACCAGTCGAGGAGTCGCGTTCGGCGACTGGCCGAGGCGGCCGGCTTCGAATTCCTGGAGACGCTGGGCCCCTGGTATGCCTTCACGATGAACTTCCGGAAGTAGGGCATGATATCCTTCTGGCTCGTCATGTTCGTGCTGCCGGTGGCGATCATCCTCCTGGCGGTCGTGCTCGCCCACCGAGGCGGCGGCTGATGGAGGCCTTCCTACAAGAGCCGCGTAGGCCTCCTCACTGATGCCGGCCGCCAGTCCATGGGCCGTAGGAGCTTTCGTCGCCTACCTGGTCCTCGTGGTAGGGATCGGCATCTACGCCACCCGCTTCTCTTCGGCGGGCGTGGCCGAGTTCTTCATAGGCGGGCGCCGGATGAACCGGTTCGTCGTCGCGCTCTCCGCCGTCGTCTCGGGCCGGAGTGCCTGGCTGCTGCTCGGCGTCACCGGGATGGCCTACGCCATGGGTCCGTCCGCGGCCTGGGCCGTGGTCGGATACATCGTCGTCGAGGTCTTCCTCTTCCTCTACTACGCGCCGCGACTCCGCCGCTTCAGCGCCCGCTACGATTGCATCACCGTGCCGGACTTCTACGCGGCCCGCTTCGAGGATGAGCGGGGAACGCTGCGTGCCTTGCTGGTCGTCGTGATCCTCCTCTTCATGGTCGGCTACGTGGCGAGCCAGTTCGTCGGAGGCGGCAAGGCGTTCGCGGCAGGTTTCGGCCTCTCACCGACAACAGGCGTGCTGCTGACCGCCGGCATCGTGCTCGTCTACACGATGCTGGGCGGTTTCCTGGCGGTCAGCCTCACGGACATGATGCAGGCCTGCTTCATGATCTTCGCCCTCGTGCTGCTGCCGGTAGTAGCGATCGCCGACCGCGGCGGATTGGGCGTCGTGCTGCAGGAGCTCGCGACCCTCGATCCCGCGATGGTGAATCCGTTCGCCCTCTCGGTCGGCGCCGGCATCGGATTCCTGGGCATCGGTCTCGGCTCCCCCGGAAACCCGCACATCCTGGCCCGCTACATGTCGATCGACGACCCGGCCCAGCTTCGCTACACCGCGGTGGTGGGGACCGTCTGGAACGTGGTGATGGCGTGGGGCGCTCTCTTCATCGGCCTCGTGGGCCGTGTCTACTTCCCCGATGCGGCGATGCTCCCTCAGGGCGACACCGAGAGCCTCTATCCGCTCCTGGCCCAGCAGCACCTGCCGCCGGTCCTGTTCGGAGTGGTCGTGGCCTCGATCTTCGCGGCCATCATGTCGACGGCCGATTCGCAGCTGCTCGTGGCCGCCTCCGCCGTCGTTCGGGACCTCTACGAAAAAGTGTGGCACCGCGGAGAGACGATTCCGCAGGAGCGGCTGGTCTTCCTGAGCCGCGCGACGGTCGTCCTGCTGGTCGCGCTGGCCGTGGGGTTCGGGCTGGCGGCGGATCAGCTCGTCTTCTGGCTGGTGCTGTTTGCCTGGGCTGGGTTGGGAGCCTCGCTGGGCCCGACATCGATTCTGGCTCTCTTTTGGCGCCGCACCACGAAAGCGGGTGTGATCGCCGGGATCGTGACGGGCACGGCCACGACCATCGTCTGGTACCTGGTGCCCGCTCTCAAGTCGAGGATGTACGAGCTGGTCCCGGCGTTCCTTCTGACGCTGGTGGCTACGGTCGTGGTCTCGCTGGTCACGCGGCCGCCAGCGGAGGTGGAAGCGCTTCACGCGGCGATGGAGCCCGCTGGTCGGCGGTAGGTTCGGCCCGCGGCTAGGCCGGCAGGCTCCCGGATGTGACCTGCCCGCCGGTCACGGTGGCCGCGCAGGCGTTCGGCTGCAGGTGATACAGCCAGTGGTCGACGTCGGGCGCGTCGATGACCGCGAAGTCCGCAGCCTTTCCCGGCTCGAGCGACCCGACCCGATCCTCCAGCCCGATCGCCCGGGCGGCGTAGATCGTCGCACCCTTGAGGGCCTCGGCGGGCGTCATCCGCTGCAGGTTGCAGGCGAGGGTCATCGCGAACGGCAGGTGGTAGCTGGGCGCGGAGCCCGGGTTGAAGTCGGTGGCCACCGCAACGGCGGCGCCCGCGTCCATCAGCCGGCGGGAGGGCATCGGCTGCTGGTTCAGATAGAGCGTGGCTATCGGGAGGCTGACGGCCACGACGCCGGCAGCGGCGACGGCCTGGATCCCCTCCTCCGAGATGCACTCGAGGTGATCGGCGGAGACGGCGCCGACCTCTGCGGCGAGGTTCGCTCCGCCGCCGTCGGTGAGCTGGTCGGCATGCAGCTTCCCGAGGAGGCCGGCGTCGATCCCCGCTTCCAGGATTCTGCGGGATTCCTCCCGGGTGAAGGCGGACTGCTCCAGAAAGACGTCGCAGCAGCGCGCGAGGCCCTCCCCGGCGGCATGCGGGATGATCTCCTCCACGACCAGGTCCACGTAGCCAGCCCGGTCCTCGCGATACTCGGGGGGGACGACGTGCGCGGCGAGAAGTGTCGGCACGATGCGAATGGGTCCCGCCTCGGCGAGGCGACGGTAGACCGTGAGCTGCTTCAGCTCTTCCTCCAGCGAGAGGCCATATCCGCTCTTGCATTCGACGGTCGTGACGCCGAGGGCCAGCATCTCGTCCAAGAAGAGGCGGGAGCGCTCGTAGAGATCCTCCTGGCTCGCCGCCCGGGTCGCCCTGACGGTGGAGAGGATCCCGCCGCCGGCCTCGGCGATCTCCAGGTAGGAGCGGCCGAGGATCCGTTGCTCGAACTCGCCGGCGCGCCAGCCGGCGAAGGCGAGGTGGGTGTGGCAGTCGACGAGGCCGGGAACGACGAGCCGGCCTCCGGCGTCCAAGCTCTCGTGCGCCCCGTACTCGAACGGGAGGTTGGTCTCGGGCCCGAGCCAGCGGATCTCGCCGTTCTGCCAGGCGAGCGCGGCCTCGCTGATGGCGTGGATCTCCGCCTGGCCGCCGTCGGCGCGGCAGGTGGCGAGGTTGCCTATGTTGCGCAGGACAGGCATCGGATAGTCATCCGGTGCGTGAAGACAGGAGATCCGAGATGAACAGAAGCAGCCACCGAAGCGGCGATCGAGGAATCGCTTCGCGACTGCGGGTCGGCCTGACGGCTGCGGTGGTCGTGATCGCGGCGCTGCAGACCGGCTGCGCCTCGAGCCTCAAGATCCGGGACCTGCTGGAGAACCCGGCCCGCTACAACGGCCAAACGGTTCAGGTCCACGGCGTGGTCACGAGGGGCGGCCCGATCATGAGTGGCGCGTACGAGCTCTCGGACAACACGGGTACGATCATGGTCATCCTCTCCGAGCGCGGGGCTCCGCGCGACGGCACGAGCCTCAAGGTCCAGGGCACGTTCCGGTCCGGCTTCGACTACGATAACAGCCGGATCGCGGTCATCCTCAAGGACCGGTAGGAGACGCCGCCTCGAGAACCCCTGCCAAGCCGCCGGGAGCCCGTCACTCAATCCCCGTCACTCCAGCATCGGCAGGTCCACGCCCCGCTCGCGAGCCGTCTCGACGGCCAGATCGTAGCCCGCGTCCGCGTGCCGCATCACGCCGGTGCCCGGGTCGGCGGTGAGCACGCGCTCCAGCCGGGCATCCGCCGTGTCGGTGCCGTCCACCACGCACACCATACCGGCATGGATCGCGTAGCCGATCCCGACGCCGCCGCCGTGGTGGATGGAGACCCAGCTGGCGCCGCACGCCGTGTTCAGCATCGCGTTGAGAAGCGGCCAGTCGGCGATCGCGTCCGATCCGTCCAGCATCCCCTCGGTCTCGCGGTTCGGCGAGGCCACTGATCCGGCGTCCAGGTGATCTCGCCCGATCACGAGAGGCGCTTTGACCACCCCGGTGCGCACGAGATGGTTGAAGCGGAGCCCCATCTCCGCCCGCTCGCCGTACTCGAGCCAGCAGATCCGGGCCGGTAGGCCCTGGAAGTGGATCTGTTCGCCGGCCTTCTCGATCCAGCGGCGCAGGCCCTCTTTCTCGGGAAACGTCTCGAGAACGGCGCGGTCCGTCTCGTAGATGTCCTCTGGCCGGCCCGACAGGGCGGCCCAGCGGAAGGGGCCGGCGCCCCGGCAGAAGAGCGGCCGGATGAACTCGGGCACGAAGCCCGGGATCCGGAAGGCCTCCTCCATGCCGCGGAGATCCGCCACCTGACCCCGGATGTTGTTGCCGTAGTCGAACGTGACGGCACCCGCCTCCTGCAGGTCCAGCATCGCGCGCACGTGGACTATCATGGAATCGAGCACCCTCGCCTCGTATCCCTCCGGGTCCCGTTCACGCTCGACCTCGGCCTCATCGGGGGAGAGGCCGAGCGGGATGTAGCCCACCCTCAGGTCGTGGGCGGAGGTCTGGTCGGTGAGGGCGTCCGGCACGATCCCGCGCTCGACCAGTTGGGGAAGCACCTCCGCGATGTTGCCCAGCAGCCCGACCGACAGCGCTTCGCCGCGCTCTCGCGCGCCCAGCGCCAGCTCGAGTGCCTCATCCAGGTCGGTGGACATGCGGTCCAGGTAACCGGTCTCGAGCCGGCGCCGGATTCGATCCTCCCGAACCTCGACGCCGAGGAAGGCGCCCCCGTTCATCGTCGTGGCCAGGGGCTGCGCCCCTCCCATGCCTCCGAGTCCGGCGGTCACGAGCAGCCGTCCCTTCAGGGAGCCGCCGAAGTGCTGGCGCGCGCACTCCGCGAAGGTCTCGTAGGTGCCCTGCAGGATTCCCTGCGTGCCGATGTAGATCCAGGAGCCGGCGGTCATCTGGCCGAACATCGTGAGGCCGAGGTCGTCGAGCCGCCGAAACTCGTCCCAGGTGGCCCACTTGGGGACGAGGTGCGCGTTGGCGATCAGAACGCGGGGCGCCTCCTCGTGCGTTCGGAACACGCCCACGGGCTTCCCGCTCTGAACGAGCAGCGTCTCGTCGTTCTCCAGTCGCCGCAGCGTCCGGACGATCGCCTCGTAGCACTCCCAGTTTCGCGCCGCCTTTCCGGCGCCGCCGTAGACGATGAGCTGGTCCGGATCCTCGGCGACGTCCGGGTCCAGGTTGTTCATCAGCATCCGGAGGGCGGCTTCCTGGTGCCAGCCCTTGCAGCTGATCTCGGTTCCGGTGGGTGCCCGGACCGTCCGGGCGAGAGTGCTCTTGGTCATGGCGAAGTCTAGCCGACCGCGGCGTCCGCCGCCTCCAGGAGGATTCCCGATCGAATCAGCTCGTCCAGGGCCTGGATGTCGGGCGTGAGCTCGCGGTCCCGCTCGAGCTTGGAGACGTGCTCCCGGACGAGGGTGTAGGCGGCGCTCGTGCCCCGGCCCAGCCGTTTCGGCCCGTCCCTCCTGAGATCGATCGCCTGAGCGGCGGTCATGAGCTCGATCGCGATCACGGTTCGCACGTTGGCCACGATCTCGCGGGTGTGTCGGGCGGCGTTCGCGCCCATGCTCACATGGTCTTCCTGATTCGCGCTGGAGGGGATCGAGTCCACGCTGTCGGGGTGGGCGAGCGTCTTGTTGTCCGATACGAGCGCGGCCGCCGTGTACTGGGCGACCATGAGGCCGCTGTCCAATCCACCGTTCTCGACGAGCATCGAGGGCAGGCCGCCGTTCAGCTCCGGCGTGAGCAGGCGGAAGACCCGGCGCTCCGCCATTCCCCCGACGTCTGCCAGGGCGATGCCCAGCATGTCGAGCCAGAGCGCCGGGCCCTGACCGTGGAAGTTCCCTCCGGAGATCGTCCCCGGTTCCTCTCCCTCGAGATCGACGAAGACGAGGGGGTTGTCGCTGGCGGCGTTGATCGCCGTCGTGATCCTCTTTCGCAGGAACGCGACGACATCGCTCGCGGGGCCCAGGGCCTGGGGCACGCAGCGGAGGCTGTAGGCGTCCTGCACCCGGTCGGGCTCGGTGTCGATCAGGCTGCTGGCCTCGAACAGGGAGCGAAGACGGGCGGCGACGCGGATCTGTCCGGGCTGTCCGGCGGCGTCGTGAAGGGAAGGGTGGAACGCCGCCGACAGGGCGCAGACCGCCTCGAGGCTGAGGGAGGCAGAGATCGCCGCGTGCTCCAGCACGCTCTCGGCGTCGGCCAACGCCAGCGCGGCGCTTCCGAGCATGAAGTCCATGCCGTTCGTGAGAGCCAGCCCGTCCTTCGGCTCGGGCCGGATCCGGTCGAGTCCTGCCCGGCGCATCGCCTCAGCGCCGGTGAGCCGCTCTCCGTCGCGCCAGGCGAAGCCGCTGTAGCCGCCATCAACGCCCTCCTCACCCTCGGGCTCGGCGATGAGGACGGCCGCCACGTGAGCCTGCGGGGCCAGGTCGCCGCTGGCTCCCAGCGAGCCCTTCGCCGGCACGTCGGGCGTCACGTCCCGGTTCAGCATCTCCACCAGCGTCTCGGCGACCACGGGCCTCACGCCGGAGAGCCCCTTGGACAGCGAATTTGCCCGGATCAGCATCATGGCCCGGACGATCTCGCGGGGCAGGGAATCACCGACGCCCGCCGCACAGTTCAACACGAGGTTTCGGGAGAGCCGGCGCGCCTCGTCGGGCTGGATTCGCTGGGTGGCCAGCGGGCCGAAACCCGTGTTTACGCCGTACACGGTGCGCTCGTCGCGATCGATCACGCCCTGGAGCCACTCCTGGCTTCGGCTCATCGAGGCTTTCACGTCGTCCGCCAGCGGCGCCACTCCCTCATCAGCACGGGCAACGCGCTTGACGTGCTCGATCGTCAGGATGTGCTTTCGATCCCACGCAGCTGGCCTCATCGGCCTTCAAGGCTGCCACAACGTATGGACCGCGCACGGAAGCGCCACCCCCTGTATCTTCGGGACAGCAGCGGGTCAGAATCGACGCTCTGGGAGGAGTGCAATGTCTCGAAACCAAGCCGGTCATCCCCGGTCGGGATGGCTTGCCGCGGCCATCCTGGCACTGGTCATCGCCCCCACGCTGGAACCCCTCGCTTCTACGCTCGCCGCTCAAGAGACGGCCCCGCAGGAGGTCCCTCGGGTGCGCCGGGTGAACGACGGTAACGTGATCCTGGATGACGTGCCCGCAATCCCTGCCAGTCTCGGCGACCGGCTGCGACGCTACGAGAACGTCCGCAGCGCTTCGTTCGCGGCCTGGGCGGAGGATGGACGAGCGATGTACGTCTCTACTCGCTTCGGGGAGACGAGTCAGCTGCATCGGGTGGACATGCCGCGCGGAGCGCGAACCCAGCTCACCTTCTTGTCCGAGCCGATCACGGGTGCGGTGAAGAGGCCCGAGACGGGCGAGCTCCTCTTCGGCATGGACGAGGGCGGAGCCGAGTTCTACCAGTTCTTCCTCTTCGATCCGCTGACGGCCGAGTACCGGCGTCTGACCGATGGTGTGTCGCGCAACGGCGCGCCCGAGTTCAGCCGGGACGGCAAGTGGCTCGCGTTCCGCAGCACACGCAGGAACGGCCGCTCGAACGATGTGTGGATCATGGAGGTGGCGGACACCAGCTCATCCCACCTCCTGGTCGAGGCTCCGGATGGCGCGTATTGGGGACCGGCGGACTGGGATGCGGAGAACCAGCGGGTGCTCGGCGTCCAGTACGTGAGCATCACCGACTCACGAATCTGGGTCGTGGACGTGATGAGCGGCGACGTGCGGCTGGTCGCCGGCGGCGATCAAGCGCCCGGCAACTACTCCGGCATTTCGCCCCGCTTCGCGCCGGATGGCCGCGGCGCCTTTCTCTCCACCGATCGGGACTCCGAGTTCAACCGCCTCGTTTACGTGGATCTGGAGACCGGAGAGATCGAGCCGATCACCTCCGGCATCGATTGGAACGTCGAGGGGTTCGCCCTGAGCGAGGACGGCCGGCGGGCGGCCTTCACGGTCAACGAGGACGGTCGCTCGCGGCTCTACCTGATGGATCCGGCGGCGCGCCGGTACGCGCCCGTCCCGGAGGTGCCGCTCGGACGCGTGTTCGGGATCGAGTTCAGCCCGGACGGCCGGCGGCTCGCGATGACGATCAGCACCGCCGACAGCCCGTCCGACGTCTACACGCTCGAGCTCGGCGAAGGCGCCCTCGAGTCCGAGGCGCTCACGCGCTGGACCTTCAGCGAGATCGGAGGTCTGAGCCGGCAGACCTTCGTCGAGCCCGAGCTCGTTCACTTCCCGACCTTCGACTCGGGCAGCGGCGGCCCCGACCTGATCCCGGCTTTCGTCTACCGGCCTCGGACGCCGGGCCCGCACCCCGTGATCATCTCCATCCACGGTGGCCCCGAAAGCCAGTACCGGCCGGGCTTCAGCAGCACCTTCCAGATGTGGGTCAATGAGCTGGGCGCGGCGGTGATCGCACCGAACGTGCGCGGCAGCTCGGGCTACGGGAAGGAGTACGTAAAGCTCGACAACGGGCGCCTGAGGGAGAACTCGGTCCGTGACATCGGTGCCCTCCTGGACTGGATCGCCGAGCAGCCGGACCTGGACGAATCCCGCGTAGCCGTGTACGGAGGCAGCTACGGCGGCTACATGGTTCTGGCCAGCCTCGTCCGCTACAGCGACCGGCTCCGAGGCGGCGTGGAGATCGTCGGGATCAGCAACTTCGTCACCTTTCTCGAGAACACGCAGGACTACCGGCGAGACGCCCGGCGGGTGGAGTACGGGGACGAGCGCGATCCCGAAATGCGGGCCTTTCTGGACGGGATCAGCCCGAACCGAAGCGCCGAGAGCATCCGCGTCCCGCTGTTGGTCGCGCAGGGCCAGAACGACCCGAGGGTGCCGGTGACCGAATCGGACCAAGTCGTCACCGCCGTGCGCCGGAACCTGATGCCGGTCTGGTACATGAAGGCTCTGAACGAGGGGCACGGCTTCCGGAAGAAGGAGAACGCGGACCTCTATCGCGCCATCGCCTTCATGTTTCTCGAGCAGTACCTGATGGCCGAAGGCCCGGTGGCGACGACCGAGTAGCGGCCTGCCCGAGCGTACTGGCGGCCCCCGAGAGACGACTTCAACCCAATCGGAGACCATATCCATGACGAAAGCGAGTGACCTCGAGAATCGGCTGCGGAGGCTGGAGGCTGCGCCTGATCGTCTACACCGGCCTTGTCGCGGTGGCGGGCGGCGTGCTGATGGCGCAGGCGCGTCCGGCACGAACGATCGAGGCGGAGCGATTCGTGGTTCGCGACGGCGCCGGGAACGTGCGTGCCGAATTCGGCCTGAACGACGACGGGATGCCGCGCCTGGCCATGTATCAGGCGGCTCAAGACATCGAGAGCATCTGGCTGGGCGTGCAGGATGCCGTCCCGCTTCTCACCCTCCAGCGGGTCGGCCATACGTTCCAGTCCCAGCTTACCGAGGGTCTCTTCTTCGTGAGAGGTGCCAACGGCTCGATGCTCGTGGATCTCGAGACCTCGGATGCCTCGGGCGGCCTGTCGCTGCGCGACCGCTTCGGGTCGACAAGGGCGCGGATCAACTGGCCCGGCCGGGAAGTCTCTCTCGGACTCTACAGCCCCGAGGGCGAGACGAGGGTGGTGGCCGCTCTGGACGCCCAGGGCACCGCCAGCATCGGCCTCCCCTACGGGGGCGAGCGCGGCGCCCAGCTTTACTCGCGACCCCTGAGCCTCGGAATGGTTATCTACGACTCGCAGGGCCGGCTCCGGTACGGGATCGACGTGCCCCCCGCCGACATGGCGAACCTGGGCATCTTCGATGAGGAGGGCAGGACGCTCTTCGGCGTCCCCTAGGCGGTAGGCGAGGCTACCAGCGGGCGCGGTACTCCCGCGTGTCGACGTGGATGAACGGGCCGTGGTTCGGTGTCATCGGGTACTGGCCGAGACCGCCGATCAGATGGGCCGTCTCGGCCGCCCCGTCCATCTCCTCCACCAGCCGGTGCAGCACGGTGGCGTCGGCGAGGTCGATCCGGCCGTCCCCGTTCAGGTCGTCCATCCGGCCGTCCGCGTCGTTGTCCACGTAGATGTCGGCGGCGTCACCGTAGATGTGCCGGCTGTAGCGCGGCCGGCCGATGTTGGCATTGTACCAGGGCGAGCGGAATCCGCTCAGCACCTGAAAGGTCGGTGCCTCGACCCCGGCCCGGTTGGCTCGCTCCAGCAGCAGCTCCAGCTTGAGGAGCAGCTTCTCGCTCAGCACGACATACTTCGGAAAGCCAGGCGGCCCCTTGCAGGGGAATTGGGCCAGTGTGAAGTGGGGGCTGACCTGGAGATCGCCAACTGGAGTCAGCGGGATGAAGCCCCGCGGCGGCAGATACTGAGGCAGGTCCCGGTAGGGCTCCTGCGGAAAGTCACCAACCCGGTAGCCGTCTACCGTGCCGCGCTCGAGCGTCTCCATCGGCACCATGACGACGGCGTTCAGCGTGATGCCATCTCCGGCCGCGGGCCGTCCCGCGCCGGCGTTCCCGCTGCCCGACGTGGCCTGGCGGCGGATGACGACCCGGTATGTCCCTTCTTGCGCCGGTGCATGCCACGCCCACGCGTCGTCGGAGAGTCGCTCGACCGTCCCGACATCGGCTTCAAGGGAGTAGCGGCCTCCGAGAGAGGAGCCATCGACGACCTCGAGGCGAACGCGTTCTCCGGGGACGGCGGTCATGAGAAAAACGCGGTAGGGGTTGACGATATCCCGGAAGCGTACGGAGAAGGTGGCTCGCTCCGATGCGAAGCTCGCCGGCGGTCCGGCGGTCGTCTCCTCTTTGGCAGACGCGGCGCCGGCCGAGACGCCGGTCACGATGGCGCCGAGGACCAGCGACCGGGCGAGGGTCGTCAATCGATCACTCGTACGTCGCTTGTTCTGAGGGATGATCCGGCTGCGAGACGCATACTGGTCCCGCTTACGCCCCAGCTTGCCCCGAGGTTCCGCGACCGGAGTCCGGGTGGGTGATCAGTCGGATCGGAATCGCGTTCGACCGGCCGGAGTAGGTTCTCTATTGGGACTAATGTGATCTGCAGTCTCGCCAGCTCTCGTCGACCCGGGCACCTGCGACTGGCACTTGCGATCGGCATCTGCAACCGCACCTGCAAAGAGAGGGTCGGACGTTGAATCACACCAGGATGGCGCTCGGTATCGCGTTGGCGTCCGCGGCAGGATTCTCGCCCCTGACCGCCCGGGCGCAGAGCTCCGATCAGGAGCTCATCCGTGCCACCGTCGAGCGGATCGTCGACGAAGCGAGTCACCCATATCTCCGCTGGCCGAACTTTCCCTACTACCGGGACGAGCTCGAGAGCTTCTACCGCCCGATCGACTACGGTTTGGCCTGGTTCGAGGACGGACGCCTGAGTCCTTCGGCCCGGGATGTCATCGGCCATCTGATGGCGGCCGGAGAGCACGGGTTGGATCCGGAGGACTACGACGCGATCAGACTGGACAGCCTCGCGCTGGCGCTATCGTCGGATCCCGATCCTCCGCCGGATCTTCTGGCACTGATTGATGTGGCGATCACGGTAGGATTCTTCCGGCACATCTCGGATCTGCACATCGGCAGGGTGAACC
>JBDHIM010000137.1:0-6044 GCA_039587445.1 Gemmatimonadota bacterium | reverse complement strand
TACGCCGTCAGGGACGTCCCCGTGGGAACCTATCAGCTCACGGCAACCAGTATCGGCTACGCTCCGTCGACCCAAGAAGTCACCGTGACCGCCGGTGAAACCGCCACGGTGGACTTCTCGCTGCAGATTCAGGCGGTGGTGATGGAAGATCTCGTGGCCACCGGCTACGGGACGCAGGAACGCCTTGCGATCACGGGATCGGTCGCGACCATCGATGCGCCCGAGGCGAATGTGGGCGTGATCACGAACGTCAACCAGATGATCGACGGGCGCGTCTCCGGGGTTCGCATCACCCAGAACTCGGGGGAGCCCGGGTCCGGCCAGCAGATCAGGATTCGGGGCGGGAACTCGATCAACGCCAGCAGTTCGCCGCTTTACGTCATCGATGGCATCGCGGTCTCGAACGCCCAGACCGAGGCGGACGGGATCGGGATCGGAGGCTCGGCAGGTCTACCCCGCAGCCCGCTCAACCTCCTCAATCCCTCCGATATCGAAACGATCACCATTCTCAAGGACGCCTCGGCCACCGCCATCTACGGCTCCCGGGCCTCGAACGGCGTTGTCCTGATCACGACGAAGAAGGGCGCGCCGGGCGACGTCAGCATGGAATTCAACGCCTATGTCGCTGGCGGCTCGGCGGCCAACTCCCTGGATGTGTTGAACGGAAACGAGTATCGACAGTTCGTCCAGGACCAGGTCTCGGCCGGGAATCTCGATCCGAGCCGCCTGGCCGGGCTGGGCACCGCCAACACGGATTGGGAGAACGAGGTCACGCGGTCGTCACTTACCCAGAACTACGACCTGGTCTTCAGCGGCGGGATCCAGGCCGCACGCTTCCGGGCCTCGCTCAACTACATGGACCAGGAGGGAATCCTGCTGAACAACGGCCTCCAGCGAATCCAGGGTCGTCTGAACGCCACGTTCAGCGCCTTCGACGACATTTTGAATATGGACCTCAGGCTGACGAGCTCGCACAACGAGAACAAGTATGTATCGGTTCAGAACGCGGGCGGATTCGAGGGCGACCTGTTGCAAAACATGGTCGTCTTCAACCCGACCCAACCGGTCACGGTGACGGATCCCGACACGGGCGAGGAGGAGTTCTACGAGCTCGGGCCCGGCCGACAGTCGGTCCGCAACCCGGTGGCGATCGCCGAGCAGCTCCAGGACGAGGCCAGCACGTCCCGCACGCTGGCCAGCCTGAACATCGGGCTCAATCTGCTGCCCAGCCTCACGGCCCAGCTGGTGGGCGGCGTGGATCGCTCGGGGAGCAACCGGCGCACGTACCTCCCTCGTGAGAGCGCGATCGGAGCCGAGTGGGAGGGACGCGCGCTCCAGCAGGAACGCGACAGGACGGACATCACGTTCCAGGGCACGCTGAACTGGGACCAGTCCTTCGGCGAGGACCACCGCCTGGACGTCGTGGGAGGATTCGAGACCCTCGACTCTGACCTCAGAACGTTCTCGGCGGAAGCGCGCGGCTTCGCGACCGACGCCTTCAGCTTCAGCAACCTGTCGGGCGGCAACATCCGGCCGATCGTCGAGTCGCGTCTGGAAGAGATCAGGCTCCTCTCCGGATTCGGCCGGGCCAACTACAGTTTCAAGGACCGCTACTTCGTGACCGGGGTGTACCGCTACGACGGGTCATCCAATTTCGGGGCCGGCAACAAGTGGTCGAGCTTTCCGGCGATTTCCGCGTCATGGCGGATCAGCGAAGAGGGGTTCATGGCCGATGGGCCGTTTTCGGAGCTTCGCCTCCGCGGCGGCTGGGGCCTGCAGGGCAATCCGGCCGTTCCTCCCTACTCGTCCCTGATCACGCTCGAGCCCGGTGACGATTACGTGTTCGGCGAGTCGTCGATCACCGGTGTGAACGCGACCCAGAATGCGAACCCCGACCTCAAGTGGGAGCGAACCGAGCAGATCAGCGCGGCGCTCGATTTCGGGTTCATGGACAACCGGCTCGCGTTCACCCTCGAGGGCTACGTCAAGAACACGAAAGATCTGCTCCTCGAAGTCACCGTGCCGCAGCCGGCGGCGGTGGGAACCCGGCTCGAGAACATCGGCAAGGTCAAAAACACCGGCTTCGAGTTCTCGTTCGACCACGTGGCCGTGGACAATTCGAGCGTGACCTGGTCGTACGGACTCGTGTTCGACCTGAACCGCAACGAGGTCGTGGATCTGGGCATCCAGTCGTTCATCGCGAACGGCGGCGTGAGCGGTCAAGGTCAGAGCGGACAGAATGCCCAGCGGATACTGCCCGGCCATCCCATCGGCACGTTCTGGGGACCGGAGTTCGTGGGCGTCGATGAGCAGGGCAGGCAGCTGTTCAATCAGTATGAGGTCCAGCGGGACGCCGACGGGAACGAGATCGGTCGCACGCTCATCGGCACGACCCTGGTGCCGGGTGGCGATGACAAAACGGTGATCGGGGATGCCACGCCGGACTTCGGGCTCGGCCTCAACAGCCGTCTGACCTGGGGCAAGCTCGACGCGAGCTTCCTCATGGTCTCCGAGGTCGGGCAGGATGTGCTCAACAACACGGCGCTCGTCTACAGCACGAAGAGCAACGTGCTGCAGGACAAGAACTTCCTGAAATCGGCGCTTGACGACCCGATCGGGATCGCGGAGCCGGCCATCTTCTCCGATCTTTGGATCGAAGACGGTTCCTACTTCCGACTCCAGAACCTCACGGTCGGGTACTCGTTCCGGTTTGGTTCCAACGCGCTGCGGGCGTACGTGGCGGCCGACAATCTATTCGTGATCACGGGCTATTCCGGCTACGATCCGCAAGTTTTTACAGGTTCCGATACAGGCCGCAACTCGGCAGGCGGAGCCGGTGTCGGTCTCGGCCGTTCGACGCCCGGGTTGGATTATCTCTCGTATCCGCGAGCGCGCACGATCCTGTTTGGCATCAACTTCAGCATCTAACGAGGGGCCCCGTCGGGTCTACACGGCGCACGCGCCGCACGAAGACGAGTTGGAGGATCTTATGAAGAAGCCAGGTTCGCGATTCTCGGTCCGGGCCGCAGGACGGGGGCCCCTGACGCTGCTGCTCCTCCTGCCGGTCTTGGCCGTATCCCAAGGCTGCTCGCTGGACGAGAACCCGGTTAGCGTCATCACCCCAGACAATTTCTTCCAGAACGAAGAGGAGGTGCTGGCTGGGCTGGCGGGCGCTTACGCTCCGCTGCGCGCGCTCATGGAGGATTTTTTGATAATGGGCGAGGCCACCACGGATGAGATCATCGTGCCCACGCGTGGGCAGGACTGGTTCGACAACGGCCGCTGGATCGAGCTCTACCAGCACACCTGGACCGCGAACAGTCCGGCCGGCCTCGATGACACCAATAGGGCGTGGGAACGCTTCTTCGGCGGCGTGACGGACGCCAACATAATGTTGAGCGGGCTGGAGGGCGTGACCGTAGCGGACCAGGAGATCATCGTAGCCGAGCTCAGGACCCTGCGGGCGCTCTACTACTACTCGCTCATGGACCTGTTCGGGGGCGTCCCGATCGTCACGGAACCGGTGATCGTGGCGCGGCCCCGACCGACCAGAGCCGAACTGTTCAACTTCCTCGAGCAGGAGCTCACGGCGGCTCGAAACGATTTACCCACCAGCTGGCCTTCCAACTTCAACGGGCGCATGACGAGAGGGGCCGCCGACGCGATCCTGGCGAGCATGTACCTCAACGCCGAGGTGTTCACGGGCGAGGTCTCAGCGGGCGGGCTGCAGCCAGGACAGGCCCGGTGGCAGGACGCCATCGATGCCGCCGAGCGGGTGATCAATTCGGGTGTGTACAGCCTCGCGACTGACTGGGTATCCATCTTCACGGCCGACAACCACCTGTCCCCGGAGCCCATCCTCGTCGTGAAGCATCTCAATCAGTCGGGGCTCGGATGGAATTTCATGATGCGGACTCTGCACTACAATCAGATCAGCCCGAGCCCCTGGAACGGATGGTCGACGCTGGCGGAGACGTATAACAAGTTCGATCAGGACGACATGCGGGAGGACATCTTCCTGGTGGGCCCGCAGGTGAACCTCGACACGGGGGAGCCGATCAACGAACGGGGGGGGGCTCCGCTGGTCTATGGCGACATCAACGACATCCTCCAGGCGAACGAGAGCGAGGGGATCCGCATCTATAAGTGGCCGGCGGACGCGGACAGGGTTCAGCAAGATAATAGCAACGACGTGGCCTTGTACCGCCTCGCCGAGATGTACCTGATCCAGGCCGAGGCCCTGAACGAACTCGGGAATACGGCCGCGGCGGTCGATCTGGTCAACATCATACGAGAGCGTGTGTTCGATCCGGACAAACCGCTCGACGCGGCGGACTTCTCGCAGGCGACGTTCCGGGATCGGATTCTCCTGGAACGACTGTTCGAGCTTTTCGCCGAGTCGAAACGACGAGCGGACCTGATCCGGCACGACAAGTTCGGCGACCCCCGGAAGTTCAAGCCCCAGAGCGAGCCGTACAAGATCCTGTTCCCGATCCCCCAGCTGCAGCTGGACGCGAACCCGGAGCTTGTGCAGAATCCGGGCTATTGACCCGGTCCGCGATTCTCGCAGCCCGCGACATCATGACGCCATAGCCTGCTCCCCCGCGGGGGGCAGGCTATGGCACCTCGGAATGAGGGGGGCACGCGGCCGCCTCCGCCTTGCAGTCGCGGCGTTTTGCCTCGGCGCCGCCCCCTCCTGCGCGGACCGGGCTCCCGAGCCGGGTGAGCCGCCCGCGGCAGGCGACGAGCTCTTCAGCAGGCTTCCCTCCGGCTATACGGGCGTTCGATTCGAAAACCGGGTCGTCGATACGCCCGACCTCAACGTCTTCAAGTACCGCAACTTCTACAACGGCGGCG
This sequence comes from Gemmatimonadota bacterium, assembly GCA_039587445.1. Taxonomy (GTDB): domain Bacteria; phylum Gemmatimonadota; class Gemmatimonadetes; order Palauibacterales; family Palauibacteraceae. The sequence continues at coordinate 1,187 of JBDHIM010000137.1, read as the reverse complement.
GCGTGGCGCTGGGGGACCTCACGGGCGACGGACTGCCCGAGCTGCTGCTCACCTCGAACCTGGGGGAGAACCGACTCTACCTGAACGAGGGCGGGTTCCGCTTCACGGACGTAACGGAACGGGCAGGGGTCGCCGGCAAGGGCTCCTGGGCGACGGGCGTCACCTTCGTCGACATCGACGGGGACGGATGGCTCGACATCTACGTCGGGTACGCGGGGAACGTAGAGGCCGAGCGGCGGGCCAACGAGCTCTACATCCACCAGGGCTTGAACGCGAAGGGCGTTCCCGTGTTCGCGGAGTCGGCCGCCGCCTACGGCATCGCGGATCAGGGCTATACGACCCACGCCGCCTTCTTCGACTGCGACCGGGACGGTGATCTGGACCTCTATCTGGTCAACAACTCCTTCCGGCCGGCCAACAGCTTCGGGCTTCAGAACACTCGCGCGGTGCGCGACTCGCTGGGGGGCGACAAGCTCTATCGGAACGATGGCGGGCGCTTCGTGGACGTGAGCGAAGCCGCCGGGATCTTCGGGAGCGAGATCGGCTTCGGGCTGGGTGTCGCCATCAGCGACCTCAATCGCGATGACTGGCCGGACATCTACGTCTCGAACGACTTCTTCGAGCAGGACTACCTCTACATCAACGATGGAGATGGCACGTTCACCGAGTCGATCGCGCGGCAGATGCCGTACGTGAGCCTATCCTCGATGGGCCTCGACATCGCCGACATCGACAACGATGGGTGGACGGATGTATACGTCGCGGACATGCTGCCGGAGGACGAATACCGGTACAAGACGATCGCCGGGTTCGAGAGCTGGGACAGCTACCAGGCCCGGCTGAGGAACGACTACCATCACCAGTTCACACGCAACATGCTGCACCTGAACCGGCGGACGGGATCGTTCAGCGAGATCGGCCTGCTGGCCGGCGTGGCGCGAACCGACTGGAGCTGGAGCACGCTGATCGCGGACTTCGACCTGGACGGTCACAAAGACATTTACGTCACGAACGGTCTGCTGCGAGACGTGACCTCGCAGGACTACATGTCGTTCCTCGGGAACCCCCGAACTCTGCGGGAGGCCCGCGAGGGCGAGCGGGTGGACTTCCTGGGGCTCGTGGCGGCGATGAGCTCCACCCCGCTCCCCAACTACGGGTTCCGCAGCCGCGGCGACCTGACGTTCTCG
>JBDHIM010000018.1:0-46478 GCA_039587445.1 Gemmatimonadota bacterium | reverse complement strand
GACGCGAGCGGGAAGCGTCTATCGTTGAACATGGTCATCCTTTCGCGTTGACCGGCCCCATCAGTGTGGGCCGTCACTGCTCGACAAGATGGGGGTTGCGGGGGCGCGATCAAGCCGGCAGCGGCGCCTCGGAGGGCAAAGGCGCCTCCGGCTCCGGTGTGACCCGGACCGTCTCTGGGGCCTCGTCACCGCCGTACGGGATCCGGAAGAAGATCGTGTAGAGCACCGGGACGACGATGAGCGTCAGAATCGTGGCTATGAGAAGCCCTCCCATGATCGTCACCGCCATCGAAACGAAGAACGCGTCCATGAGCAGCGGGATCATTCCGAGGATCGTGGTGGCGGCGGCCATCATCACGGGCCGCATGCGGGCCACGCCGGAGTCCACGACGGAATGGAAACGGTCCTTTCCGGTATCGATCTGCCGTCCGATCTCTTCGACGAGGACGATCGCATTCTTGATCAGCATCCCGATCAGGCTCAGGAACCCAAGGAGGGCCATGAAGCCGAACGGCTGCTTGAAGAGCAGCAGCCCGGCCGTCACGCCGATGATCGCCAGCGGCGCCGTGAGCCAGATGACGAACGTCTTCTTGATGGAGTTGAAGAGAAGCACGACGATCAGGACCATCATGCCGAAGAAGATCGGCAGCGTACGCGCGAGACCGGCCTGGGCCCGGGCGCTGTCCTCCGCCTCACCGCCCCACGCGATGAAGTAGCCGGGCATGCCCTTGATGGGGATCTGGTCCATCTCGACGATTGGGATCGTGGTGGCGGTCAGCGTCTGGAGCGGATCCCGGTCCCCGAAGTTCTTTCCCGTATACGCGGCCAGATCGATGTCGAGCGCCCGCTCGATGCGGGGCTTCGCGCGGTCAAGCAGATCGCTCGGCAGCTCTCCGTCGGGATCGGCGTGAACACGAATCGTCCGCGTCCGGTTCCAGCGGAAGACTGTCGCATCCTCCCATACGGTCTCGAAGCCCGCGAGCACCTGGCGCATCGGAATGTTTCGACCGGCCGCCGGGCTCCAGATCTGGAGGTCGCGGATGTTGTCCACATCCTCCCGCTCGTAATCCGGCGCCCGCGCCACGATCGGCAGGAGCTCGTCGCGCTCGCGGTAGACGCCGGTCTGCGCTCCCTCGAACGCTGCGCGTAGCTGCTGCGCCAGATCCGGTCGATCAATGCCGAGTTGCCGCGCCTGCGCCTCGGCCATCAGCGGCCGAACGGCCTTTACCTGCTCCCGCCACTCGTCCCGGATTCCCTTGCCGCCCTCCTCACGCAGGATGTCCTTCGCCGTCGCGGCCATCTCGCGCAGGATCGTCCCGTCCGGGCCGCTGATGCGGAGCTGGATCTGGCCTCCCTCTCCGGGCCCGAGCCGGAACTTCCGGATGTTGACGATCGCTTGGGGAAGGAGCTCCTGAAGCTCCCGCTGCGTCTTCAGCTGCAGATCATCGATGATCGTCCAATCGTCCACATCGATGAACATGGAGCCGAAGGCGGAGCTTCCTGGGTTGGGCGTGTAGGTGAGAAGGAATCGCAGGTCTCCGCCTCCGATCGCGGTCGAGACATGCGTCACCCCCTCCAGGCCGAGGAAGTACTCCTCCGCCTTGGCAAGCTCGCGTTCGGTATCGCGGATGTGCGTGCCCTCAGGAAGCCAGATGTCCGCGAAGAACTGAGGCCGGGTGGAATTCGGGAAGAACATGTTGCTGACGAAGCCGAACCCCCACAGGGAAACGAGGAAGATCCCGGCGATCAGGCCCATGGTTAGCCAACGTCGACGGATGGCGCTCGAGAGTACGCTCTTGTACCCTTGGTAGAACTTTCCGCCATACGGGTCCTTGGCCTCCTCGCCAGGGGTCTCCTCCTTCTTTCCCTTCAGGAAGATCTTGCCGACTAGCGGCGTGGTCGTGATCGCCGTCACCCAACTCAGCATGAGCGAGATGAGGATGACCGTGTAGAGCGAGCGGGTGTATTCCCCCGTGCTGTCCTGTGAGGTGCCGATCGCAGCAAAGGCGAGGACCGCGATCACGGTCGCGCCCAATAGCGGGATCATGTTCTGGCCGACGACCTCTGAAGCGGCCTCGACGCGATCCATGCCCCGCTCGATCCGGACCTGCATCCCGTCGACGATGACGATCGCGTTGTCGACCAACATGCCCAGGGCGATGATCAGCGCCCCCAGGGAGATCCGCTCCAGCATCACGCCCTGCATCTGCATGAAGACGAAGGTGCCGAAGATCGTGAGGAAGAGAATACCCCCGATGATCGCGCCGCTGCGGATCCCCATGAAGATCATCAGCACGACGAACACGATCGCCACGGCCTCGAGCAGGTTGACCATGAAGCCACCGATCGCCGCGGTCACGGCCTCCGACTGTAGCGATACCGCGCCGATCTCCATGCCGATTGGTGTCTGGCTCTGCAGCTGCTCGAACTTCCGCTCCAGGGCCTCTCCCATCGTCACCACGTTCCCGCCCTTGACGGTGGAGATGCCGATCGCGATGCCCTCCTGACCATCGTGGCGCATGATCTGGGTGGGGGGATCCCGGTACCCGCGCCGGATGGCGGCCACATCCTTCAGGAAGACGAGCTGACCCTGTCCTCCCCGGGTGGTGATGAGGAGCTCGCCGAACTCCTTCTCGGACGCGAACTCGCCGGTCGGGACGATGGCGATGAAGTCGGTGCCGAGCTCGATTCGGCCCGCGTCGGCCGGCAGGTTCTTCGCCTGGAGGGCTCGGAAGATGTCCTCCTGCGAGATCCCGAGGGCCGCCATCTTGGCCCGCGACATCTCGACGTAGATCGTCTCCGGATTGTTGCCCCAGAGGATGACCCGCTTGACATCCTGCACGAGCAGAAGCTCCCGTCGGAGGAGCTTCGCGTATTCGTACAGCTCGGCCATCGAGTAGCCCTCGCCGGAGAGTACGGCGTAAACCCCGTACACGTCGCCGAAGTCGTCGTTGACGATTGATGGCCCGGCTCCGGGCGGCAGGCGGTTCTGGTAGTCGTTCACCTTCCGCCGCAGCTCGTCCCACACCTGCGGCAGCGCTGCGGCGTCATACGGGTCCTTGATCGTCGCCTTGACCGACGACAGCCCCCGCGTGTTGGTGGACTGGACGCGCTTCAGCTGCCCGAGCTCCTGCACGGCCCGCTCGATGACGTCGGAGACCTCCTCCTCGACCTCCTTGGCCGAGGCGCCTGGATAGGGCGTCGTGATGATCGCTTCCTTGATCGTGAATTCGGGATCCTCGAGCCGGGGGAGGCTGTTGAACGACTTGTATCCAACCACGAGAAGGAGGATGGAGAGCGTCCAGGTGATGGTGCTCTTTCGGATAGCGAGCTCGGCGATGTTCATCGGTACGCGCGTCTCCCTCTCCTAGCTGTCCATCAGGCGGATTTCCTGGCCTTCCTCGAGCACGTAGATCCCGGCCACCGCGATCGTCTCGCCCGGCGTCAGGCCGTCGAGGACGACGATGCTCTCTGTCCCCGTGACGGGGCCGACCCGCACGCCGCGTCGGTGAACCGTCCGGGCCTGGGTATCGACGATCCACACCTGGGCAGCGCCGGATGGATCCGAGAAAACGGCGTGCGCCGGAACCGTGATCGGCATGCTGTCTTCCTCGCCGAGCTGAAGATCGGTGAGGATGACGAGCGCCGTCATTCCCGGAAGCACCCTCAGATCGGCTGGCTGCGGCATCGTGAACGTGATCGGGAACGTCTGCGTGGCTGGGTCCGCCGCGACCGAGAACTCCTTGATCTGCATCGGATAGGATCGATTCGGCGCGGCGTCGAAGGTGGTCACGACGGTCGGCGTTCCGCCCTCCCGCACCGTGGCCATGATCGACTCTGGGACGTTGATGACGATCTCGACCTGCCCCACGTCGTGCAGGCTGAGGACCGGCTCCTTGGCCAGCACATCCTCGAAGTTCTCCACGTATTTGAGTCCGACCTGACCGGCGAAGGGGGCACGGAGCTCGGTGTCCCGGAGATCCGCCTGCGCCTGCTCGTGGCGAGCTTTCGCCACGTCGCGCCGAGCGGTCGCGAGCTCCAGGTCTGCCAGCGGCACGGCCTCCCGTTCGTACAGCCTGCGATATCGCTGAGCATCCGCCTCGGCCTGGTCGAAGGCGGCCCTGGCCTCGGCGAGCGCGATCCGGTAATCCCGCGGGTCGATGCGGGCGAGTAGCTGGCCCCGGGCGACGTTGTCTCCCGCGTTGACCGGGAACTCGATCAGCGGCCCGGCGACCCTAAAGGACAGCTCGGCCCGGTCCGCCGCCTGGGTCGTGCCCGGGAAGGTGAGGCGACCGTCGCCCATGCCGCCGACGACCATCGTGCTGACCGGCCGCGCAACGGGGGGAGGCTGGGCCTCCTCTCCGCGGCCACATCCCGATGTGGCGAGCAGAGCGGTGGCGAGCGGAAGTAGAAGGCCTCGTCTCGCAACTGGCGATCTGGTCATGGTTCCTGCTCTTCTCTTCACGGTGCTTGATCCGTTCATCAGCGGATTCGGCTGGCTGGTCATCTAGTTGGTGCCCAACGCGGCGTCGATTCGCTGCCGGAATTGCTGTTGCTCCTCCGGCGTCCGGTCGTCCTCGAACCAGGCGACGGCGCGCTGGAAGTTCACGAGGTCGATGAGGAACGAATAGACCGCCGCGGCGGCTCCCTGTTCGGCCACGAAGCTCTCGTTCTGGGCTTCGAGCAGGTCGGTCACGTTCACGAGCCCCTGGGCGTACTTGTCCTGCACGAGCTCGAAGTTACGTTGCGCCGCCTCGGCCTGACGGCGGTTGAAGGTGATGGCCGGGTAGGAACTCTCCAGCTGCCGCAGCGCGGTGCGGGTCTGACGCTCGACGATGTCGCCGGTCAGCCTCTCCTCCCGGTACAGCCTCTGGAGCAGGGAGCTGGTCCGACCCACCTCGAAGGCCCGCGACGCTCCCTGGAAGAGCGGGTATGTCGCCGTGAAGTTGAAGCCCCACAGGTTCTGGTCGATCTCATCCAGCTCCGGCCTGCGCGCGATCTGGTAGTCCCAGAAGAACCCGGCGGAGAGCGACGGGAGGTACCACCTCCGCTTCCGCTGGCCCACCTGGATGTCCTGCGCCTCGATCTGCTTCTGGATGGCTCGGAGCGCGGGGTCGCTCTCCCTCGCGAACTGCACGGCGAGCGCCCGAAACCGCTCCAGCTCCCCGGCGTCCTCGAATAGCGGAGTGAGCATCTGTACGAAGAACGGGAACTGCTCCTCCGGCTTGCCTACCTCCTGCGGCTGCCATCTCCGGTCTTGCTGCAATGCGAGGATCTGGTTGAGGCGGATTCTCTCCGTCTCGATCCGGGCGAGGCTGGAGAACAGCCGGCTCTGTCGTTTCGCGACCTCCGCCTCCCACCGGTAGACCTCGTCTCTGCCCGAATAGCCGACTTCGGCCCTGAACTTGGCCAGCTCGAGGTTCTCCTGGGTGACGCGCAGGTTGGCGACTTCGATTCGGTAGAGAATCAGTGACAGCGCGTAGCGGAGGTACTCCGTGCCGGCCAGATCGAACGTCTCGAGCCGCGCCGCATCGTAGAGCTGTTCGCTGCTCTCGAGAAGGCGGCCGGAGCTCCGGTAGTCGCTGATCCTCGCATCGTCGTAGATCATCTGATTAGCCCGAACGCCGGCCGAAGCGACCCGGTCCGGAACGGTCCCCTCGAGGAAGAGCTGGCTGATCCCGCTGATGTCTCCGATGGCGCCGATCTGGGGAAGGATCGGGCTCAGCGCGAGATCCCGCTCCTTTTCGGCCGTCACGATGTCCTGCGCCGAGATCGCTAGGCTCAGATTGCCCCGCTCGGCGTACTGCAGCACCTGTGAGAAGACGAGCGGCTCCCTGGTGAGCTCGAGGGCGCTCTCGTTGACCCACGAGGCCAGGGCCATCGTGGCCACGCTGGGTCGATAGCCGATCTGGACGGCCGTCTCCGCGTTCATGAGAAGGCGAGGGTCGGCGGAGACGAGGATCGGCAGGTCCGTGACGTCGCTTCCCCGCATCATCTCGCTGATGTTCACCGCCACCCGTCGCGCGGCTCCCGTCGTAAGCTCCGGCGTGCGCGCCGCCATCGCGCCCAAGACCACGTCTCCGTGCCCCTCCACGCTGAACGTGGGGATCCGGCGGGCGTTGAGGCCTTGGATGAGCCGCTTCATTTGGTCACGGCTCAGGCGCGGCTGCCGGGTGAGGATGACGGCCGCCACGTCCTCGCCGAGACCGGCCAGCGTGGCTTCGACGTCGTTCGAGGTCGCCACGACAACCACTTCGGTTCCCGTCGCGCCATCCAGCTCCTCGATCTCTCCTCGCAGCACCGCGAGCTGATCGACGAACACCTCATCGATCAGGACATGGATGCGATCGCTCGGAACGAGCTCGAGAAGCTCGAGGATATCGGCCTCGGCCCGGTTGGCGATGAGCATAAAGCTGAGGTTCGGCAACTGGGAGCGGTCAGCGCGGACGTCGGCCACCTTGAAGAAATCCAGCCGCTGGACGAAGCCGCTGATCACCGGCTTGGTGAGATCCATATCGACCGCGGCCTGGAGGGTCAGGAGCCCGCTGGTGAACACGTAGTCCACCTCGGGGTCGTCCAGAGCCGCCTGGAGAGCTGCCTTCATCCGGTCGGCCCGCCACCCAGCGTCGAACGCCGGGCTCGCCTTGAACGTCGCCCGCTCGCCTCTGCCGGAGAGGATCGTCGAGAGCTCCACTTCGACCTGAGCCAGCAACGTGTCACCGGGCGCCGGCCCGTCCTGAACCACCGCGATCGTGACCGGCGCGGCACGGACCGGCTCAAGGGCTCCCTCCTGGGCGACTCCGCCGGAAGGAACCAAGAAGATGGCCGAGAGCGCCGTAGCCAGGGGAGCGACGGCCCCGACGCGGCGCCGAGCGAAGAGCCTGTACATCGGAACGTCCTTCTTCAACAAAGGGATCGAGGCAAAACCATACCCTAGGGTAGGTCGTCTAATTGGCGGGTTCGACGGCCGCTTGTCGAGGGCTGGGCCGAGGGAGACGAGAACGGCAGGCCGAGAGCCATACGGAGGGCCGCGAGACGATCCGAACCGACCGGGGGTACAGGGCACCACGAACGCGATAATCGAGAGGATGCGGGAGCGTGAGCTTTCCAGTGGGCCGTCTCCTACATCGCCGGCGGCTGGCTCCTCCTGGAGCTGCTCGGGCCCGTGGCGTGCCTCTAGGGCCCTCCGCACGTGAGGATCTCGTGCCGGAGCTTCACCCATTCGAACCGTTGCTCGAGTGAGGCCGGGAGCGAGAACTGAGCCTCTCCGTACTCGTAGAACACCATCATCCGGCCGCGGATCTCCGCTTGCTCGGGTGAGAAGCCCATCTCCGTAAACAGGCCGGTGGTCCACTCGAGCCTGGCCTGGTCCACCCGCTTCACGGCCTGCGCGGCACGCTCGTCTGACTTGGCCCAGGTGCGCATGGCCGCCTCGTACCGGGCACGATCCTCGCGGGCGATATCTTCCATCACCTCTAGGAGGTTCTCCGCCGGTGAGCCGGTCAGGTCGTCGTGGTCGCGCACCCTGCCGAGCATCCTCGTGGCCCAGTAGTCGATCACGCTGGAGAGCAAGTCCTGCAGGTCCTCGAAATGCCAGTAGAAGCTTCCCTTGGTCACGCCGAGCGACGTGGCCAGCGGTTCCACATGGACTCCTTCAGGCCCGGTCCTCAGCAGCGCGGCGAGCGCCGCGGCGAGCCAGTCGGTCCGGGTCAGCTTTCGCGTGCTTTGAGAATCCCTACTCGCCATACCTAAGTCGATCGGTTTGAAATGAGCGGAGCGATCGGGGACCCGACCTGCTGATAAGAATGTCTACCGGGAGGGTCAGGCGCAACGCCCCGATACGGCAGCGTACGGCCCGCCGAGTGGCCACTGTCGATGAACCTGTACGGGGGACTGCGGATAATGAGCGGCGGCGACAAAGAGGGCCCGCCGCAGCCCTCACCGGAAAGCGGCGGAGCACTCCCGGCCCGAGCTTGCCACATTCGATGTAGTCTCCCATGATGGCAGTACACGCTCGAAGCTGCCGCTTTCTCGCGCTGGGGTGCTCATCGGTTGAATGACCGAGGGAGATCGAATGGGGCCGGTAGAGCCGCGTCCACCACTTGGCGCCGGCTCGGCAGACTCCTCCCTCTCCTGGGCGCGATCCTCTTCCTTGCAGCCGCTATCCTCGTCACCACCCTCGTTCCCCGACGCCTTCAACAACGCGTTATGGAAGACCGAGCCGAGATCGAGGAGGTCGTCCGGCCCGCCCGCTCGCTCAGCGAGGATCTGAGCGCGACGCTGGACCGGGAAGCTGCTGCCGTACGTGGATACCTGCTCGACCGGGACGTCAGGAACAAGGAGCGATACAGGCACGCGAGGGCCCGCGAGGACTCCATCCTCCTCCAGCTCGCGCCCCTGGCCCGGCGGCTCGGCACTCAAACCGTGGCACAACTGAGCGATGTGCGCACCAGGTCCGCCGCATGGCACGCCGATCAAGAGCGCCTGCTCCTCGAGGAGCCTGGCTTCGCGCCCGAGTTTCTCCGTCGTCTGCCGGCGCAGCTGGAGATGTATGACGGCGCCAGTCTCGCCGCCCAGCGACTCGGCTCGACGCTCACCGGAATCGAGACGGCCCGGGTGGACCGTCTGGCCCGGCTTCTCGAGTTGGAGGAGCCAGTCATGCGTGGGGTGGCCTGGCTGGCCGGCCTTGCTCTCCTCATTACCCTGCTGCTCGCCTGGAGGCTGGTGGCGCTCCAGGGACGCCCGCCCCGAAGCCGACTTGAGGAGAGCGAGCGCCGTTTCGGGGACCTGGTCGACTCCATGCGGGAGGTGTTCTGGATTCGGGATGCCAGGACAGGCCGGTTCGTCTATGTGAGCCCCGCCTACGAGAGCGTCTGGGGCCGAAGCCGCGAGCCGCTGTACGCCGGCTTCGGGCCGTTCCTGGCGACCGTTCACCCCGAAGATCGCCTGCGAGTGGAAGAGGCGACTCCGCCCGGAGAGCTCGAGTACCGGATCGTTCGCCCGGACGGGACGGTCCGTTGGATCACCGAGCGCAGCCTGCCGATGTCGGCTCCGGTCGACAGCTCGGCCCGGTGGATCGGTGTCGCTGCCGACGTAACCGAGCGGTTCGAGGCACGACAACATCTGACTCACCTCGCTCTTCACGATCCGGTTACCGGCCTCGGCAACCACCTGCTACTCCTCGATCGACTGGAGCACGCCGTCGCCAGAGCGAGGCGTGCGAGGGTGGCGGTCGCCGTCCTCGTCGTGGACATGGCGGACTTTCGCTCCGTGAACCAGAAGTTGGGGTGGGCGGCCGGTGACCGGCTTCTGGCTACCGTCGGCAAGCGCCTGCGGGGCGCACTCAGGCAGGAGGATACGCTTGTCCGCCTCGGTGACGACGCCTTCATGGCGGTCCTCGAGCAGGTCGAGGACAGGTCGGGCGTTCTGCGGGCCGCCGCTCGGGTATCGGCCGCCTTCGAAGTGCCTTTCACCGTCGACGGAACGGAGGTGGAGCTGAGTGTCCGCGTGGCGAGCGCGATCAGCGAGGCCGGGGCGCTGACCACCGCCGATCTGGGCCGGCTGGCCGACGAGGCGCGGCACCGAGCGGGCCCGGACCCGACCGCCCCGTTCGAGCCGGCCGGACAAGGGACCACCACCGAGCTCCCCGGCACGGCGGGCGGCCCAGGCCGGCTGCGCCAGGCGCTGAAGGAGACGGAATTCCGTGTCCACTACCAGCCGGTCATGGATCTTCATACCGATCGGGTAGTGGGGTTGGAGGCGCTGCTTCGCTGGGAACACCCCGAGCGCGGTCTTCTCTTCCCGCACGAATTTCTGGGCCTTACCGAGGAGAGCGGGCTGATCCATCCGCTCGGGCTGTGGGTCCTTCGACGGGTGTGCAAGGATCTGCGCTCCTGGGAGAGCGAGCCGCTCCCGCTCAGCGATGTCTGGATCTCGGTGAACCTCTCCCCGCTGCAGTTCGAGTTGCCCGATTTCGTCGACGAGGTGGCCCGTATCCTGGACGCCACCGGAGCCCTGCCGGCGCGACTGAGGATCGAGGTGGACGAGGCGACCTGGTTCAGAGCACGTCGTCCACTTCGGAGGCTTCGAGAGCTCGGCATCGCCGTCGCGATCGACGGCTTCGGCGAGCGATTTGGCGCTCTGGGCGCCCTTCGGCGTCTGCCGGTGGACGCCATCAAGATCAACCGGCGCCTGGGCTTCAGCCCGTTCGGGAGCGAGAGCACTTCTTCGGCGGTTGCCTCGTTCGTGGGGCTGGCCTCGGGGCTTGGTCTCGAGGTCACCGCCGTGGGGATCGAGAACGGCGGCGAGTTGAGAGGCCTCAAGGCCCTGGGTTGCCCCACCGGTCAGGGCTTTCACCTCTCTCCGCCGCTGAGCGACGAGGCGCTACGCGACTGGACGGCGCACTACGGCCAGGCACGAGCGCAGGACTCGGTGAGCTAGGCTCCCGGGTTAGACGACTGCCGATGTCCTGAGACGGAGAGCGGATCGGGCCTCAACGGGGCTTCCGCTTCGGCTGCCTCGGTCGCCTGATGCACCTCGAAGAAGAAGTGACAGGCGCCCACGAGGTCGACGATCCCGGATCTCTCGAGGACGTCTCGCACCGGGCCTTTCACCCCGACGAAGAAGAACCGGATCCCCTCTGCCCGAAACTCCTCCACGATCTCCTTCAGCGCGTGGGCAGCCGTCGAGTCGATCTGATTCACCGGATAGGCGTCGAGAACGAGGGTGTCGAGCGCCGGGTCTCGATCGGCGATCTCGCGCAGCTTGTCCTTCAGAAAGCCGGCGTTCCCGAAGAACAGGGGCGCGTCGACCCGAAAGACGACGATGCCGCTCCGAACGAGCGCCTCCGGGTGTCGGCGGACGTTGCGGAACGTGTTCGTGCCTGGCAGCCGCCCCATCACCGCCGAGTGAGGCCTGTAGCTCTCGTGAACGAGGACGATAAGGGACGCCACGACGCCCAGCAGAATGCCCTGCTCGATCCCCAGGGCCAGCGTCGCCGCGAACGTCATGGCCATCAGAAGGAAGTCCCGGCGCTTCACTCGCCAGAGGAAGCGCGCTTCCCGCCAGTCGATCAACCCCGACACGGCCACCATGACGATCGCCGCGAGAACGGCGTTCGGCAGGTAGTAGAAGAGCGGGGTCAGGAATAGCAGCGTCAGGGCGATGACGCCGGCGGCGAAGAGCGAGGAGAGCGGCGTACGCGCGCCGGCCCGATCGTTCACCGCCGTGCGGGAGAAGCCGCCCGTCGTCGGGTACGCCCGGAAGACGGAGCCGACCATGTTCGCCAGCCCGAGGGCCACCAGCTCCTGGCTCGCGTCCACCTCGTAACGGTCGCGACTCGCGTACACCTTCGCGACGGCGATCGATTCCATGAAGCCCACCAGGGAGATGATGAGTGCGGTCGGCAGCAGAGCGCGCAGGTCGCCGACGACGAGGAGCGGCAACTGCGGGACCGGAAGGCCTCGCGGGACGTCCCGCACGATCAGGACGCCGTCAGCGTCCAGGCCGAGGAAGGCCACCGCGGCGGTCCCAAGGACGACGACGGCGAGTGGGGCCGGGAAGCTCGGCCTCCATCGCCTCAGTGCCACGAGGATCACGATGGCGGCGACGCCGATCGCCAGCGTAATCAGGTGGGTGGAGCCGGCCTGCTGAACGGCGTCCGCGATGATCGTGTGAACCTGGGTCGATCGGGGCAGCGCGATCCCCAACAAGTGCTTCAGTTGGCTGAACCCGATGATGAGGGATGCCGCGGCCGTGAAGCCGGTGAGCACCGGGTGAGAGAGGAAGTTCACTAGAAAGCCGAAGCGGGCGAGCCCGAGGCCGAGCTGGATCACGCCCACCATAACGGCCAGGAGGATGGCCAGGGCGACGTAGCGCTCCGGATCGGCACCCGCGAGAGGAGCGACTCCCGCCGCAACCAGCAGGGAGATCATCGCCACCGGGCCGACGGAGAGAGGGCGCGACGTGCCGAACAGCGCGTACACGGCGAGAGGCGCCAGCGCCGCGTAGAGCCCGTAGATCGGCTCCAGCCCGGCGATCAGGGCATACGCCATCCCTTGAGGGATGAGCATGACCCCCACCGTCAGGCCCGCGGAGAAATCGCCTCTCAGTTTGCGGCGATCGTAGGCCGGCAGCTCGCCCGCGATGGGGACGAGCCGCTTCAGGAGCGCTGCCACGGATCCCCCGAGGGGTGCCCGCTCAGACCGCTACGGACTCTGCCGGCTCGGACTTCTCCAGCGGGCCGATCGCCGGGTAGTCTGCGATCAGATCGTCCACGTAGCGCACGTCGAATCCCCGCCGCTTCAGGTACGACGCGGCCGCCGCCGCCCGGGATCCGGTCCGGCAGTAGACGAGCAGCGTCTCGTCCTCCGGGATATCGGTCTCGTACTCCGGAAGCCGCGTGTACGACGTGTTGAGCGCCCCCGGAACGCGGCCCTCGCCGAACTCGGAGGAAAACCGGACGTCCAGCGGCAGCATCGCTTCTTCCTTCCGAGCCGCCTCGAGGTCCGCGAAGTCGATCACATCGATCGATTCGTGGGCACCCCCGTCGATGAAGTACGCCTCCAGCGCCTCCGGCTCCACGAAGCCGGCCACGTTGTCGTAGCCGATTCGCACGAGGTCGCGGACCGCCTCGTCCAGATCCTCCTCGCGAACCACCAGGAAGAGCGGCGTGGTCTCGTCCTCGACAAGCGAGCCGACCACCTGGCTGAACGCCCTGTTGAGCGGTGCGTAGAGCGATCCCTTGAGGTGGCGGGCCATGTAGGCGTCACGATCCAGCCGCGTGTCCACCACGAGCAGATCCTCTCTACCCGAGAGTTTCTCCACCTCCGAGCGGGCGAGCTTGCGCGGCGCCGGCAGGTCGCCGAGTACCGGAGCGCCGAGCTTGTTGTCCCGCTTCATGCGCGCGAAGTAGGTGGGCGGCTCGGGCTGGCCCGTGAGGATAAAGTCCACGAAGGCGTCCTCGCCGCGATTGGCGGCCTCGATCGCCGGGCTGAAGCGCCGCTCGTAGCCTACGGTCGTCTCCGGCACGGCCCCGAGGGCCTTGCCGCAGGCCGAGCCCGCTCCATGGGCCGGCCACACCTGGAGGTAATCGGGCAGTTTCAGGAAACCCTGCACCGAGGAGTACAGACGCCTGGCCGACGGCTCCATCATTCCTTCGACCTTGGCCGCCGTCTCCAGAAGATCCGGCCGACCCAGGTCCCCCACGAAGACGAAGTCGCCGCTCGCCATCCCGATCGGCTCGTCCGCGCCCCCTCCCTCGTCGGTGATCAGGAAGACCATGTGCTCGGGTGTGTGACCGGGGGTGTGAACCGCCTGCACACTGATGTTGCCGATGCGGAAGGTGTCCCCGCCCTTCAGGAGCTGGTAGTCGTACTCGCCGTCCTTGACCCACTCGTACTTCCAGTTCACGTCGCCTTCATCGGACAGGTAGAGTTTCGTGCCGAAGCGCTCCGCGAACTCCCTGGCCCCCGAGAGGAAGTCGGCGTGGATATGCGTCTCGGTGACGGCGGTGATCGTGAGCCCCTCGGACTCGGCCAGCTCGACGTACCGGTCGATATCGCGCTCCGGGTCGATAATCAGGGCCTCGCCGGTGGCCTGACACCCGACCAGGTAGGCGTACTGCGCGAGCTTGTCGTCGAAGATCTGTCTCAAGAGCATCGTGTCGTCTCCTCCTCGTCGTGCCTAGTCGTGTCTAATGGTGCGGCAACCGGGGGGCGAAGTAGCCGTAGGCCCACGCGCCCGCCAACGCTGCGAACAGGGCCACGAACATCACCGAGACACCGTTCCCGATCAGCGCGTAGATCGGTCCCGGGCAGGCGCCCAACAGACCCCATCCGAGCCCGAACAGGGATCCGCCGATCCAGTAGCGATAGTTGAGGCCGGCCGAGGGCTTGACCTTCGTCTCGATCTCCCCGCCGCCCAACGCCCGCATGCCGCGGTGCTTGATCAGCCACGTGGCCAGCGCCGCCACCGCGACCGCGGAACCGATGATCCCATACATGTGAAAGCTCTGGAAGCGGAACATCTCCTGGATCCGGAACCAGGAGATCACCTCCCCCTTCGTGAACACGATTCCCAGGAAGACTCCCAGCGGCACGTATCGCAGAAGAATTCTTCGCTCGTTCATCGGTGCTACCAGGCGCCGAAGATGAGTGGGAGCAGGAGGTGCGTGGCCACGAGCCCGCCCGCGAAGAAGCCCAGCACCGCGACCAGCGACGAGAACTGGAAGGTAGAGAGGCCGCTGATTGCGTGGCCGGAAGTGCAGCCGTCCGCGTATCGGGCGCCGAAGCCGACGAAGAAGCCGCCGACCACGACCATGACGAAGCCAGGCAGAGTCAGAAGCCCGCTCCAGCTGATGAACTCGCTCGGGACCATGCCCTTGAAGTCGTTGATGCCGAGTGTCTCGAGATCCGCGTGGGTGGCCGGGGAGATGCCGACGATGGGATCGGGACTGGCCAGTAGCGTGGCCGCGATAGTTGCACCGCCGATGATCCCTAAGATGAGCATCAGCCGCCACATCCCGCGCTTCCAGTCGTAGCGGAAATACTCGATCTGCCCCGGGGCGGTCGCCGCACAGATCTGACGGAAGCTCGTGGAGAGCCCGAACTGCTTGCTTCCGGCCAGGAGAAGAAGTGGCACGATGAGGCCGATCAAAGGTCCGGCCACCCACCAGGGCCACGGCTGCGAGAGGGTCTCGATCATCTGTTGGGTCTCCTTCTGGCTTCGTCCCACGCTTCGGGCGCTCGTCGTGGAGCGTTTACGGTGCTTTGGAGACACGTTGACGGCTCGAGGTTCCCGGAGTCGTCACATCCTGTCCATCACCCCATCGACGACATGTCGTCAATCACATTTCGGCGAATCTCTCCCTCAGTACGTCGCGGATGGCATCCGGGAGCTCTCCGTCCGAGATGCGCTGGCAGGCCTCGTGGGCCATGTCCAATGAAAGGAAAAGGGAACGGCAGCGCTCGCAAACGGCCTCACGGGGCACCGGGAACGGAACGCCCTTGTCGAGCGCGTCCTGCTTGGCCTTCAATAGGTCGAGGCACTCGCGGCGGGCGTGATCGGGGGGCGAGCCGGGGCGGAGCGGCAGCTCGGTGTTCAGGACCCGGCGCAGCTTCATCCGCGCTCTGTACAGACGCGTCTTGATCGTCCCCTCGGTCAGACCCATGATCTCGGCGATCTCTGCCACGGAGAGATCGGCCATCTCCTTGAGAACGAGTGGAATCCGGAAGGCGTGGGGAAGCTCGCCGATCGCCCGCTGAACGCTCTCCCGCACCCTCTCCCTGTCGAGAGCCTCCAGCGGATGCTCGTCGTCGACTGCCGTCAGGACGCCGTCCTCGCGCGTGGGTAGAAGCTCCGAGAGCGATTCCAGGTGCCGCGGCTCCCCGGCCCGCTTCCGCTTCATGCGCTGGCAGGTGCGCGCTGCGATCGTGTACAGCCAGGTGGACGGCTTGGAGCGGCCCTCGAACCCGTCCCACCCCCGGTAGGCCCGAATGAAGGTCTCCTGGACGAGGTCTTCGGCGCTCTCGGGATCCCCGCACACCTGGATACCCAGCCGGTATATCTGGTCGCCGTGCTCGTCCAAAAGGCGGGGAATCGCCGTCTCCGCCGTCTCGGTCATCATCACGTCTGCCATCCAGCCTTTGATCCAGTCTTCGGCACTGGCGCCACTCGCCAAATCGTGTTAACAGAATAGCCGACCACGGCTTCCGGAGGATCCGAGATCGACAAGAACCTGCTCCATCGTCTGCCGTTAATCTGTGCCGTCCTGGGCCTGGCGATCAACGCCGGCGATTTGCTCGGGCAGCAGGAGGACCGGAACGGGTTCGGGTTCAGCGGGTCGCTCGGCTGGTCGACGATCGGCGGCGACTACGGCCAGCTGATGACCAACGCCGTTCCGGGCGAGGGATCCATCTGGTATCAGCCGAGCTGGTGGCGTTTCGGCGTCTCGCTCCACGTCGCCTCCTACTCCGCCGTAGAGCCCTTCCAGGACCACACGATCAGCCAGGTCGAGTTCCAACTCTTCGGCACCTTCCTCTTCCTCCGTGGCGGCCTCGTCCAGCCCTACGCACAGGTAAGGGCGGGAACTACGCGCTGGCGGCCGGAGGGCCCACTGTTCGATCCCAATCCACCGCCACCCGACGTGCCCCCGGGAGAAAGTCCCGCTCCAGGCCGGGACGGCTTCCAGGGTGGACTGGCGATCGGCTCGGAGTTTTGGGTCACTAAGAACTTCGGCATCGACGTGGGTGGCCTGTTTTCGGCGTTCACCACCGAGGAGTTGGACGTGCCGATCCTCGGGATCACGGGCCTGAGCTCCGGCACGGAGCTCGGTTTCCGCGCCGGTGTGGTGTGGTTCCCGTGAGGCGGGCCGCTCGGATAACGGGCACGGCGATCCGAATCGTATGCCGGCCGACGGCACGGCGCGTGGCGCCGCTCGTCGCCGTGACCATGATCGCCGCGACCCCTCCGGCGCTGCAGGCTCAGGAGGCGGGCCCGAGGGCTTCGGACTCGCCGAGCGCCAGGGGAGCCGGAACGAAGGCGTCGAGCGACACGGTTCGCCTCTCACCTTTCTTCCCCTCTGGCGCTCTCACGCTGACGGGGAAGACAGCTCAGGCCGGACCGGACGTGAGCAACCGCGCGCGTCTGATGACCGATGCGGGTGGCACGGCCCTGCTGTTCGACGAGCTCTTCGGCGAAAGCGGCGAGGATCCGCCGGTCGGTGAGGACGTTGCGACTCCGGTGGCCGGCGCTGGCGACAAGCAGGACGATGGCGCCCGCTATGACGCGTGGGGCGCCAAGCGCAACCCCGGCCGGGCGATCGGCGAGATCGCCGGGATCAACGCCCTCATCTGGTTCTTCAACGAGTACATCCGGGGCGGGAATTTCACGTCGGTCAACCCGCGGAGCTGGTGGTTCAACATCTCGCACGGCTTCTTCTGGGATGACAACCACTTCAAGACCAACATGTTCGCGCATCCCTACCACGGGAGCCTCTACTTCAACTCGGCCCGTTCGAACGGCCTCAGCTACTTCGAGTCCGTCCCGGCCGCGATCCTGGGCAGCTTCATGTGGGAGTGCTGCGCGGAGACGCACCTACCGGCCTGGAACGACTGGGTCATGACCAGCCTCGGCGGCGCGACGATCGGCGAGGTTCTGTACCGCGCCGGCTCCACCTTCTTGGACAACGAAAAGGCCGGTGGGAGCCGTACGATGAAGGAAGTCGGCAACTTCTTCCTGAACCCGATGCGCGGCCTCAACCGGCTCACGTCGGGGCGGAGCGGCCGGATCTACCCGAACCCGGCCGATCCTTACGACCGACTGACGCCGCACCTTCGCAACTTCCTGAAGCTCGGCGTGCGCTTCACCGGTGACCGCACATCTAGCGAGAGCTTCGAGTCGGACACGACGGAAACGCATGTGTTCTTCGAGCTCGACATGGTGCACGGCGATGTCTTCGAGGCCACACGCCGCAAACCCTTCGACTTCTTTACCCTGGGATTGCAGCTGAACTTCAAAGACGCGGAGACGATCGGGCGCCTCCAGATCTCGGGGAACCTGTTCACGAGTGACATTGCGAAGGGGAAGAAGACCCACCACGTCTTCGGGATCACGCAGAACTACGACTACGTCAACAACAGCGTCATCGAGTTCGGCGGCATGAGCTACGGGGCGGGGTTCTTCTCCAGGTTCGGGATGTCCGAGACGTGGAACTTCAATACGGAAGTGAACCTGCACGTCTACCTGCTGAACGCGGTGAACTCCGAGTTCTCTTTCATCGGTGGGCGCCCCCCCAACGTAGAACGGTTCCGGGAGTACGACTTCGGCATGGGTCCCGGCGCATGGGTCCGCTTCGGCTTCTCCCACAAGGGGCGCCAGGTCGCGCGCTTCTTCTACCGCTTCACCTTGAACGAGGTGATGAACGGGTCCGCGGTGAACGGTGGGGACACCCACCACACGATTCAGTGGGGCGGCTTCCAGGGCGTCTTCCCGATCGGTCGCTGGGGCGTCGGCGCGGACGTGATGGCGTATGTCCGCCGGAGCTCTTTCGAGGATATCGGCTTCGAGGACGTCACGCAGAAGGTCGGCGAGGTTCGCTTCTACGGGGTCTTCCAGAGCTTCTAGCCGCCGCGTGCGCGCCAGTCCTCCACGGGCAATCTGCCCATTCCGCATGAGATCCATCACGCAGCGCCTGGCAGCCGTTTGCTGCATCTCCTTCCTGGCATCGGCTCCCGGCGGAGCCGGGGAGGCACAGGCGCAGGAGGCATCAGGCTCTGCCGGCGCCGCGATCGGCGGAGCCGCGCTTGGAGCGGCCTCCGGCGCGATGCTCGGTGTGACGGCCAGCCTGATCCCGTGCTCGAAGACCCTCTCGCAGCTGACCTGCTCTCGTGCCTCCACGCTGTCGGCAGGCCTGATAGGCTTGGGCAGCGGAACGCTCGTCGGCGCCTGGGATTCGGAGCGGCTCGGAAGCACCGCCAAAGGAGCGGCGATCGGCTTCGGGGCGGGCGCAGTCTTGGGCCTCGTGGCCAAGGAGGTGGTCCGGCAGTACGGCTGGCTGGACGTGCTGTCGACGGGCGCGATAGGGATGTCCTTCGGGGTGCAGCCGGCGGGGGCCGCGCTGGGCCTCGGGGCGGGTGTGTTCGTCGGATCGGTGCTCTGGCTCGCCATCCCTTCCTATGGGCTGCCCGATCTGGCGGCCGCCGGTCTCATCGGCATGGCGGCCGGCGGCCTGGCCGCCTGGGTGGTGGACGCCGTCGAGGCGAACTCGAGTGGTGGAGCCGGCGTCACGATCCCGTTCTCCATTCGAATATGATCGGTCCAACTCGAGTTGGCGCCACAGGACTCACGGCGCTGCTGTGTGCTGCCTGCGCGACATCGGCCGGCATGCGTCTCGGGCCGGAAGATCGAGGGTGCCCGGACCGTGCTGCGGCCGCCTCCGGAGCAGCCATCACCTGGTACGGTCCCGCCGGGCCGGGTGACGAGCAGGGCAACGAGCGATGGTGCGAGACGGTCGGATCCAATGTCCTGGAGCCACTCCCGCGCGCCTCCTTCCCGAGCCTCGGTCCCGCCGACTCGATCGCGGTTGTCGCCTGGAACATCATGATCGGCGGCGGGGATGTGCCTCTCCTCCTCGAGGAAGTGCTCGGATACGACTGTCATCCGACGTCGCCCGAGCTGGAGGCCGGCTTTTCCCACTTCGTCCTCCTGATCCAGGAGGCGCACCGACGGTCGGAAGCGATCCCGGATGTTCCGGAGTCGTTCAAGTTCCCCCCGCGGATCGAGCCCGAATCGCCCCCGGATGGATGGCCGGACATCGTAGAGCTGGCTCGTGAGTGTGGACTGGCGCTGTTCTACGTGCCCTCGGCGCGCAACGGCCCGCAGACGATCGCGGCCGAGCGTGAGGACAAGGGCAACGCGATCCTCTCGACGCTCTCGCTGAAGGATCTGATTGCGATCGAGCTGCCGTTCGAGGCCGGCCGCAAGGTGGCTGTTGCGGCGACAATCGCCGGGGCGAGCGGGACTCGGCTCCGCGTCGCTAGCGTGCATCTGGATGTCGCCTCGACGCTGTACCGGACGCTCACGACGGCGAACACGGCTCGTCTCAGGCAGGCGACCGGCCTGATCGAAGCGCTCGCCCTGATCGAAACGGGTGGGGTGACGAGCGGGATCGTCAGTGTCGGTTCGGGAGAGAGCGCGTGCGGAGCGCTGCCCGGTCCGATCGCCACGGTGGCGGCCGGCGACTTCAACACCTGGTCCGCCGGCGAGAGCTCGATCGATCAACTGCGGCTCTGCTTCCCCGACTCGCCGCCGTGGGATGGGAAGCCCACGTACGGGTCGTTTCCGACGGATTTCATCTTCTTTCGCCGGAGCGCGGACGGGCGGATCGCGTACATGGATGGGTCGCAAAGGCGCATCGAGAAGGGTTACGGGTCCGACCATCAGGCCCGGATCGCGTGGTTCGGTCTCAGCGAGTAGATTTGCCTCGCTATGGGTATGGGATGTCATGAGTGGAGGGGTTTTCGGGGTGCAGTGGATTAACCTGGAACGAAACGGGATCTTGGGAATGAACGCCTTCGAATCGAGGTCGCGACCGCCGTCTCACCGCCGCCTTCTCGGCGGTCTGTCGCTCTCAGCGGTCGGGCTGGCCGCTCTGGTCGGCTGCGGCGACATCAGCGAGTTCGTCAAGCCCATTACCCCCGCCGAGATATCCGGCGAGTGGCACGCGACCGATCTCGTTCTGACCAACGCGAACGACCCGACTATCTCGTTCGACCCGATCGCGGCAGGGGGCGCCGCCTTCCTCCGCTTCTCGATCGACGGCGGCTACCAGCAGATCATCCAGACCCCTGGACAGGATGACGACGTCGAGATCGGTGCGTACGAGATCGTGGACGACTTCATCCTGGTGGAGCTCGATTCGGCACCGGGGGACACCACACACTTCGCCTACGAGTTCCAGACGTCGAAGACGGCGTTCACCCTCACGCTCCTCTCCGACGATCTCGACTATGACTTCGGAGGCGTTGGGAACCAGGTGCCAGCCCTGCTTTTCGCGATCTTTATTCGCTAGCACGATCTGCTCCCGCCAGATCTCCTCCGGTGGCTCAGGGCGACCGGAGGAGCCTGCGTTCCTGTGAGCTGAATGCCTGTCTCGCCCCCTCCGATGTCACTCCACTACCTTTGAGCCAACACATCCGCCCGCATTGTCAGCCGGACCGACCGCGAGGAAGTCATGAAGAGCCTTGCCTGCCGCTTTGCGAGCCGCCGTAGATCAACCAGCCCGCATTCAGCTCTGCTCCTGATAGCGATCCTTGCCACCGGGGCCTGCGCCACGGCCCCGCCACAGCAATCGGCCCTCATACGCAGCGCGCCCAACATCGAGATGCCGACCACCGAGCTGCGGCTGCGAGTGTACGGCTACGGCGAGGAGTTCGCGGGCGACGTGGAAGAGGCCGCCGATCGGATACTCAAGGCGACGGATGATCCCGAGGTCGCGCGCCAGGCCCTGCGCTGGAAAATCAACATCCTCTCCGCGACTCAGGTGGCGGCCTTCGCGCTGGATCCGCTGATCGGGCTGTACGATATGTGGGCCCTGGCGGTGCAGATGAGGCACTTCTTCGAGAGCGGACCGGGCGGGGACGTCTTTGGAGAGTACCAACCGATCGCGATCGAGACGTCCCGCGAACTGGAGAGGAAGGCGGACGAGCTGGCGCGTTCGATCTCCATCTCCGGTGACGTTTCCGGACCGCGACGGGACATCGACGAGTACGCCGCGGCCCACCCCGTCACCGAGATGCACTTCGTCCGCGAGACGGTGACCAAGGAGTTCGCGGACCTTCTGGCTCAGGACCGAGCGTCAGGGCTGGCGGTCCTCGGCGATCTCGCGACGCAGCTCGGGGACATGACCGAGCGGCTGAAGTTCTACGCGGCCAGCATGCCTCACCAGTTCCGTTGGCAGTCGGAGCTGCTCTTGCTGGACATCCTGGACGAGCGGCGCGTCGACGAGTTTCTCGGCGATGTCGAGTCGATCGACGTCTCGGCGCGGCGGCTCGCGGATTTCGCTGACTCGCTTCCCGCCGTCATCGACGAGCAAGCTAGCGAGGCGATCCGGGTGGTCGGAGAGGAGGCGGCGATCGCGCTCCGCGACGTGAACCGTCAGCGCATTGCGACGCTCGAGTGGCTCACGGAGGAGCGGATCGTCGTAATCGAGAATCTCGTCCGCGAGCGGATCGCGGTGATGGAAGACCTGGCGGCCATCACCGACAGCGCGATGAGGCGGACCACGCTGGTCATGGACGATGCCGTCGACCGGGCGTTCTACCGGGCTCTGCAGCTATTGGGGCTGGTCTTCGTAGGCGGACTGGTGTTCGTTTTCCTCGTCCGTTTGATCTGGAAGCGTCCTTCAGCGGCCCTGATAGCCATCGGGTTGGGCTCGTCGGGCCTTGGTGGATCCGCAGTCCCCGCAACGGCACTGGCACAGGAAGCCGACGCACGCGATGAAAGCCGCGTCGAGTACGCGCGCTCTACCGCGGGGACCCGTTGGCTCGAGAGCGAGCGGGGCACGACGATCAAGCTTCTGGTCGAAGCCGCCAACCTGGGGGGAAGCGAGGTCGAGATCGGGGAGATCACCTTTCCCGGCGGGCCTCGCCCCGCGGGGCAAGGGCACCTCCACGGCTCGATCGAGATCTTCTATGTCCTCTCGGGCGAGATGAACCACGTGGTCAACGGGGAATCCCACCTCCTGAAGCCGGGGATGGTCGGGATCGTTCGGCCCGGGGACCGCGTGGCGCACGGGGTGAACTCGACGGACCCTGTTCGGGCACTCGTGGTTTGGGCACCAGGCGGCGAGGCGGATCGGATCGCTCCGTACTTCGACCAGCGGCCGATCGAGCCGAGCGGGTCACCTTAGACTGGAGACGAGACCCCGGGGCAGGCCGCGGTGGCACCGGACCGATCTAGAGCATCTCCTTGAAGCTTCTGGCGAACCAGAACTTGACCCCTCCGTAGGCCGGCAGGTGCTCCTCCAACTCCTCGAGAGTGTCCACCCAGGTCGTCGTCCCGAGGAGGCTCAGGTAGTCGATGAGCCCGTGGATCACCGCTCCGCCCTCGACCGTGAGCATCACCTCCCCGTCCATGAGCATCGAGCGGTAGTTCTGGTTGTAGGACCCCACCATCAGGTAGGCCACGAACTTCTCCAGCGTCTCCGGTGACATCTCCTCCATGACCGCGCGGTGTACGGCCAAGTGGACAGGTAGACTGTCCGAGAGTGACCGGTCATCGTCCTCCCGGTCCGGCGGCTCTCCGCGCCGCACCATCTTCAGTATGAAGGAATCGACGAGCGGGCCCAGGTCCTGGCGCTCCGTGATCGCGCTCCACGCCTCCGCGGAGGCCAGAAAATGAGTCTTGGCATGAAGCATCGGCCTCTCATGCATGCTCGCGTCCGCTGGACGCCCGCCACCGTAGTTCCGGAACATGCGCTCGCTTCGCTCCGACCAGGCAACGGGCGACCGAAGCCCCACGACATCCCGCAGGAAGGGCTCGGTGGCGAGACCTTCCTCAACGACTCTGAGCCTGCCGGGAATGTCTCCGGCCTCCACGTCGAGCGCGTACACTCCCGTCTTGAGCATGCCTCCGGCGGCGCGGATCTCGGGGTCGAGCTCCCTCTGGAGCAGGATGAGGCGCGTGAACAACTCCTGCGCGCGCGACATCTGGGGAAACCGGTTGCTGGGCGCGTTCGCGAGTGCAGGGGCGACGATTAGCACGCGGCCTCCCCGGAGGGAATTCCCGACCAGCCATGAGGCGAGAATGGGTGAGATCCACAGGGAATCCGGGATGATGAGGACCGAACCGGGCGGCATCAGGGTGTAGAGCGTCGCCTTGAGAACGTTGATGAGCTTGGGTCCGTGGCCGGTGTCGTTGTGGAGCTCGAGCGCACGCGAAATGGCGCTTCCCGCGGCCATCTCGGCCCGGACGATCTCGTCGTAGTCCGCCGGTTTCGGGCGCGGGCGGAGGGGGAAGGGGATCTCCTCTTCGGAGAAGCCCTGTTGAAGGAGCAGCTCTCGCGCGGCGTCCTTGATCGACAGAGCTGCCGGTCCCTGCAGAAGAATGCCGCGATCCTCCCAGCCCGGTCCCGAGTAGTGCTCGCCGATTCCCATCCCTCCGTAGACCACCATCCCCCGGTAGGGGTCTTCCTCGGTGATGTCGTAGAAGGCCAGCTTTCGGTGATCGCGCATCGCGTTGTCGGGCCATTTGACGGCAGGCAGCAGTTGATTCGACCAGTAGGTCGGATCGGCCGGGTTCGTGATGCTCACGTGGACCTTGATCCGGTTCTCCAGCCACTTCTTCCCGTACAACGAGGCCCTCTCCTGAAGGAGCGACGAGCGGGCCACGGCCTCTCGGAGATCCGCCTGCGCCGCCCGGATCGACTCGGCCATGTAGGCGAAGTCTTCCGGTAGGTCCATCCCGTGGCTCATGGGGTTCTCGAGGAGCTTCATCCAGGGCCGCGCCTTGTGGTCTTCGAAGCGGTGCTGGTCGAAGAAGATGAGGTGCACGGGCATTTTCTTCGTCTCGTCGTAGCGGCGGACACACTCGATCAGAGCGCGGAGATATCCCTGTGCCACGGTGTGGAACGTGATCGCGTCCGGATCCCCGTTCCCGTTTCGACCCTGGATGTCGTGGATCCACAGGACGCTGTAGTCTTCGGCGCGGCGAAGGATCGCACCGACCTCCTGGTGGAACTCGCGGTTGTCGACATACCAGACGCGGTTGCCATCTACGAACGGTTTGCCGACCGCGCGCTCCACGATGGCGTTCAGCTCCGCCTGCGTGTCGTGCTGCTCGGGACGAAGCGCGTACTGAAGCGGAATCCAGACCAACCGCGGGCTGCTCCACCTCTCCCGAGAGAACCGTCGGTTCTCCTCCACGATCTCGTTCAGACGTCGAAAGACGTACAAGACCTCATCTCGCCGCTCCGGGGTCACGAGGCCGGAGGCGCCTATCCAGCTCCGGAAAGCGGTTTCGGCTTCCCGAGCCAGACCGAGCGTCGTGTCCGTCTTCTTTCGCCGGCCGAGGAGCCGGTTGTAGGGGAAGATCACGAAGTCGAGCAGAAGCTCCTTCGCCTGCGCCGCCACCCTTCGGCCCTCCGGGGTGCTGACGCCGACCGGAAGGGCGAGGCCCGAAGCCGCAACGGAGAATGCTCGTTCCAGCTCAGCGTGATAGGCCAGCACCTCCGTCTTGGCCGTGGGGCCGGTCGGGAACAGCGTACTCTGGGAGGCGAAGTGCGTCTTGAGCTCGGCGAGCCACACCTGGAAGCCCGCCAGGGCTTCCTCGGGGTTGCCGCCTCCCTGATCGATGAACGGCGTCGTCAGCCGGTTCACCCAGCCCGCTGTCTCGGTCACGTTGGCGAGGGCATCCTCGAGCGCAGGCTCGACGCTCGGCGAGGGCATCGGCTCGAGTCGACCTTCGGGTAGGCTGGCGTGAGCGTTCCGCGCCCGGGTGTCGCCGAGCGCTCCCTGGCCGAGAGGCACGGTCAGCCCGAAGCTGACGGTGTGTCCTCTCCAGGGAAGCCAGTTCAGGCGCAAGCGGCTTCCGTTTCCGATGATTCCGCTGCGCCGCAGCGGAGCGGAGATGCGGACGAGGAAGTCGAGTGACGCGTCTCGAAAGTTGTAGTCGGCGCCGAGTCCGAGCCGGACCATGGGAATCGCCAGAAGAGCGCGCAATCCACCGTCGGGACCCGACTCCCGGGCACCGACGTACCCTTCGCCCTGGAGACCCGGCCCTCCGATCGTCGGGTTGAAGAGGTCTTTGAACACCCCGACATCCATCAGGACGCCGAACTGGGTGTCGTCGGTTGGGCGATAAGCGCCCGCCTCCCACCCGAGGTACGGCTTCCAGATCAGGGGGAGTCCCATCGACCTTGTGAGCCCGCCGCTGTCCGGGTCGTCGGAGACCTGCGCGGCCAGTCCCGGAGGCGAAGCGATTACGATCGCGAGAGTTACGAGCCACACGCGCATGGGTTGTCCCATTTGGCGAATCCAGGCTTTGTCGGTGCGTACGGCACGTAATGCGGGCAAGAGTCGAGCCGGGACGTGGTGAGGAAAGGTAGCCTTTCGGCGGTCAGGCTGCAGCAACGATCAGACGCCGACCCCCTCGGCCGTTTCAGCGATGATGCTGTCCACGACAGCCTTCAGGTCGCCGGTCTCCTCGAAGACACGAAGCTGACGCTCGGCGCTCGACCCCTCCTCGAGGATGCGGTAAGCGTACTCGACCTCCTTCCGGCTGCCCAACTCGTCGAGCACGTCATCCAGAAACCACTCGATCATTTCGCGGATGAGATCTCCCGCCGGGAGCTCCGCCTGCTTGCCGAAGTCGATCAGCTTGCCCTCGACTCCGTAGCGGGCCGCCCGCCACTTGTTCTCCGCGATGAGCTCGGCCGGATAGAGACGAAAGGTCATGTTATCGCGGCGCAGCTTCCAGAGCTTGGCCACGATCGCCTGGAAGATCGCAGCGATACACATGACCTCGTCGACCCGGGTGCAGATATCCGTGAGCCGGAACTCCAGCGTCGGGTAGACCCAATGGGGCCGGACATCCCACCATATCTTCGTCCCGTCCGGGATCGAGCCCGCTCGTACCAGCGTCTCGACCATGTACTCGAACTCTCCCCAGCTCGAGAATTCCCGCGGAATCCCCGTTCGTGGGAAGGCGCGCCAGGTCATGGTCCGGTAGGACTTGAGGCCCGTGTTCCGGCCCATCCAAAACGGCGAGCTCGTGGAGAGCGCCAGGATGTGCGGGAGAAAGTAGCGGGAGACGTTCATCGCATCGATGAGGAATTCGCGGTCCTCGATGCCGACGTGCACGTGCATCCCGAAGATGAGGTTCTTCTTGGCGATGTCCCTCAGGTCCTCGTAGATGCCGAGGTATCGCTCCAGCGGCGTGATCTCCTGCTCCCTCCAGGACGAGAAGGGGTGCGTGCCCGCCGCCGCGATCCTCAGCCCGCTCTCGGCCACCTTCTCCGAGACGAGGCGTCTGAGCCGAACGACCTCCTCCCGAGCTTGCGCCACGCTTTGGCACACCTCGGAGCCGACCTCCACGACGGATTGGTGCAGCTCCGGCTTGAACTCCCGGACCTCCTCCTGGTCGGAGTCCAGGATCTCGGTGATGTACGAGGCGAGCTCCCGCGTCTCGGGGTCGATGACCTGGTACTCCTCCTCGATCCCGATCGTGAGCGATGGTTCTTTCATGCGATCACCGTACCTCCGGGCACGGGCGTCGGCAAGCGGCGAGCAGACCGCCCGCATCCCCCGCCTCGAGGGCTCCCTAGTGCGAGGTTCGGGGCCCTTCCTAGATTGGGGCCGTTGCAGATCACACCGCTCGCCGATAAACCAGCCGGTTCCGGACGAACGGCGGTACAACGCTCCTGTTTGCTCGAGGGAGGTAGTCATGAAAGTCCACAGGCTCTGGCTCGCGGGTTTGGCGGCCCTGCTCCTGCCGGCGGTAGCAGCTGCGCAGGAGGAGGACGGACCGCAGATGTTCTTCGTCCACCAGGAGGTCGTGAAGCCCTCCATGGTCGCCGAGTACGAGGCGGCGGCCGACGATTGGGTAGAGATGATGCGTGGGAGCGAGGCGGCGAACGGGAAGATCGCATACTACGCGTACTCGGGTCCCCAGATCGGCTACGTCTACGTCCTTCCGATCGATGACTTCGCCGACTTCGCCGAGATCGGCGAGGCCTTCGACGCCGTAGCCGAGGAGATCGGCGAGCCGTGGAAGGAGGCCGGAGAACGGTCGAACACGGCGGCCCACTGGGACTTCTGGTACGCCCTACCCGACAAGACGGAGGATCTCGAGGCGGTGGCCAAGGAGTTCGTCGAGCTCTACGTGTCCAAGGGCCTCGATACAGGTTGGAACGTCTACCAGGCAATCACCGGAGGGGACCTCCCGCTTTACGTCGTTTCCGTCCTGGCCAAGGACGAGGCTGATTTCCACGCGAACGAGGCGCGGCTCAACGAGATCGTGGGCGCAGAAGCCGAGAAGCTGGGGATGAAGGCGTTGAAGGCGGCGCGGCGGGTCGAGCCGTTCATCGGTTGGTTCCGTCCAGACCTCTCGTATCCGCAGGAGGGTGGAGAGTGATGCTGGGCTGGCTGGCCGCGTTCTGCCTCTTCTGGGTTGTCGCGTCGCTCTACCTGGGCGGGCTGGACGTGGAGCTGGAGGGTGGGGGCGGCTTCCGTCAGTTCCTGGGCTTGTTGGTCATGAACCTGCTCTTCCTCGGTGTCTGGCGGGCTCTGGACGCTGGGATCGGCGGTCTCGGTGGCATGCCGGGGGTGGTCCTGCCCTTCCTCCTCACCGTGCTGCTCCTGCCCGTGCTGGCCCGGGCGGGCTTCGGAGTCTTCGGTGTCAAGGTCCGCCGAGGGGGCGCTGCCCACGCCCACTGACCGCGAGCGGCCGGGCGGGTCCGGGTTAGGCGCTTCCTAGCCCCGGGCCCCCGGCCCCTCGCCCCAAGGCTCGATGAAGTCCTCGGGCTCCACCCCGAGGGCATCCGCGATCCGCGTGATGTAGTTGAAGTAGGCGATCACCTGGGTCGCGTCGTGGATCGCGGTGTCGTCGAAGCCGTGCGCACGGAGCCGCTCCAGATCCGTGGGTGACATCTCCTGCTGCCGATGGGTCAGTCTTGCGGCAAACTCGCACAGCGCCCGGTCAGGCGAGGAGAGCTCCGCCTCGCGCCAGTTCCTGGCGACCGCGTGCACGAAATCGTCGGCTTCCCGCTCCGTCTCGAAGTGCTCGGCGACCTCGGCCCGGAGGTCGTGTGCGTGTGCTTGGGTTCAGTAGTGGCAGTCGAGCTCGGCCGAGACCACGGTGGCAAGCAGCTCTCGCCGACTGCGGGAGAGCGGCGAGCGACCGAACATTACCGCGCCGTAAAAACCGATGCCCTCCCTCAGTACCCTCGGGTTCAGGCTCATGATGTGGACGATCTTCCAGACCCGCCCCGCACGCTCCACCGCCTTGTCGAACTCCTGCTTCAGAAGCCCGGTGGCCTGATCGATCGGGATCTGACGGATCCAAGGCATCCCCTTCGCTCCCTTCTGTGTGGACGTGCGCACGAGACGGTCGTTCACTGAAGATGTCTCGGTCCGCCGAGCCGGCGCCAGTGCAAGTTGGTTGACTACTAGTACATACGTTATCATCCAAGCGTGGCGAACAAGACGTCAGACGCCGTGTGGGAGGAGGTTCCCCGGATCGTCGAGCCGGTCTTCGGCATCGACGAGCGGCCCGACAGCTGGTTGGAGACGCTCCTTTACGGCTGGCAGCACACGCTCGTGGACATCTCACCCTTCGTCCTTCCCCTCGCGGTCGCGGCTGCCATCGGAATGTCTCCGGACGACGAGGCTTCGCTCATCAACTTCGGCCTCTTTTCGATGGGCGTCGCGACCCTCATCCAGACGACCATCGGAAACCGCCTCCCGATCATCCAGGGGCCGTCGGCCACCCTGACCGGAACCCTGGCTCCGGTCGCCTCCCAGCTGGGCCCGGGGGCGATGTGGGGTGCCGCCTTCGCGGGCGGGGTGACGGAGATGATCTTCGGTGCCAGCCGCGCCCTGACCCTGCTTCGGCGGTTCTTCCCGCCCGCGGTGGCGGGGGTCGTGGTGCTCACGATTGCCCTCGCCCTTGGCCAGGTGGCCGTCCGCCTCACCGTCGGAGACGGCCAGGTCCTGAACTTCGTGCTGGCCGGGACGGTGCTGGCCCTCGTGGCGCTCTTCCAGCTGCGCCTCAAGAACGTCTTCGGCGGCATCCTGTCACGCGGCGCGATCTTCGTCTCCATCTGGGTGGTGGGGATCGGCCTCGCCGGGGTGCTGGGCGAGGTCGATTGGGCGCTGGTCGGCCGGAAGGAGTGGATCGCCTGGCCCAGCCTGTTTCCGTGGGGAGGCCCGGGCTTCGGTTGGAGCTTCGTCGGCGCGGCATTCCTCGCGGTAGTGGCCGGCTACTTCGGGTCGATGGTGGAGTCGCTGGGCGACTACGCGGCCACCTGCGCGGTCGCCGGAGAGCGCTATACGGTGCGCCACATGAATCGCGGCATCTTCGCCGAGGGCCTGGGCAGCGCGCTCGCGGCGGTGCTCGGCGGATTACCCTGCACGAGCTACACACAGAACGTCGGCATCATCGCGGCGACCCGGGTGGCCAGCCTCACGGTCGTTCGGGTGGCGGCCTTGATCCTCGCTCTTTACGGCCTCAGCCCCAAGTTCGGGGCACTCCTCGTGGCGATGCCACGCGCGGTCTTGGGAGGCGTGTTCGTGCTGGTGTGCGGGATGATCGCGGTCTCCGGGATCCGTCTCCTCGGAGCGGCGAAGGAGACGACGGCCAACTACCTCGTGATCGGTCTCACCCTGGTGCTCGCGATGGGCTTGCCCACGTACGTGCGGTACGGTCTCGGTGAGCCGTGGCTGCGAGAGCTTCCGTTGTTGCTCCAGCTCGTTCTCACCAACCCGGTCGTGCTCGCGGTAATGGCGGCCGTGGGCCTGAACGCGCTTACGTCCCTGATTGCCGCGCCCGATGGAGAACGGGTAGCCGCGGGTCCGTCCAATGCGAAAAGGGCCCCCGCTGAGTCAGCCGCGGAGGAGGTCGGGGATTAGGTGGCGAGCATCTCCTCGATCGCCGGACGGGGAAGGGCCCCGGTCTGGCGCGCCACGGGCTCACCCGCTCGGAAGAGGATGAGGGTGGGAATCCCCTGGATTCCGAACCTCCGAGCGATGTCCGGGCTGCGGTCCGTGTCCAGTTTTGCCACGAGCAGCTTGCCGGTGCGCTCTCTCGCGATGTCATCCAGGATCGGCGCCATCACCTTGCACGGGCCGCACCAGTCCGCGTAGAAGTCGACCAGCACGGGAATCTCCGCGTCGGAGATCAACGTCTCGAAGTCCTCGCCCTCCACTCGCACCGGCCGGTCCAGGAGGATCGGCTTCCGGCACTTCCCGCAGACCGGTTGTCCCTCGGCTCCGAGGTCCAGCCGGTTCAGTGTAAGGCAGAAAGGGCAACGGAGCGTGACGTTGCCGGAGGTGGCCGTGCTATCGGACATGCGAGCTGGCTCCTCAAAGTGACTTAGGTACCGATACTGTGGGATCTTCCCCTACAACAGGTTGCGCCCCTTTCCCGACAGACTCGGATTGCCTGCCGTGATACCCTGGTTTCGGATTGGGATCCCGGAACGGGGAGCAAATGCGAGAGATCCAAGAGGGCCGCCTCAAGCGCCCGCTCGCGCTGACCGGCGTGCTGTTGCTGTTAGCGTGCCGCGGGCCATCCGACCTGTCCGCTCAGGTCCTCGCCGACTCGACGGGCGAACATCTGTACGGCCTCGGCTGCGCTAGCTGCCATGGGCAGGACGGGCGCGGAGCCGATCCGGAGAGAGTCGCCTTCGACGTTCCCCTGCCGGACTTCTCGGACTGCAGCTTCGCATCGCGCGAGCCCGACGCCGACTGGATCGCGGTCGCCCACCAGGGCGGCCCGGTGCGGGGCTTCGATCGCACGATGCCCGCCTTCGGGGAGGCGTTTTCGGAGACGCAGCTGCAGACGATCGTCGACCACATCCGGACCTTCTGCGGCGATCCGAAATGGCCCCGTGGGGAACTGAACTTCCCGCGGGCTCTGATCACCGAGAAGGCCTTCCCGGAGGACGAGCTCGTCTACGAGATCGGCGTCCGGGCCGAGAGCCCTGGTGCCGTAGGCAACGCGTTCGTCTACGAGCGCCGGTTCGGCTCCAAGAGCCAGATCGAGATCGTTTTACCGTTCGGCTTCCAGGATCTGACGCCCCGAGATCCTGTGGCCGTTCCGGCGGACTCCGTCGAGGGCGGCTGGAGGGGTGGCCTGGGCGATATCGGGTTTGGCCTCAAGCACGTGCTGGTCCACAGCCTGACGAGCGGAACGATCCTCAGCGGTACGTTCGAGATCAAGCTGCCGACGGGCACGACGAGCAACGGATTCGGGGAGGGAACGACCCGTCTCGAGCCGTTCCTTACCTTCGGGCAGGTGCTGCCGGGCGAGTCGTTTCTTCAGGGCCAGGGTGGCTTCGAGATCTCGACGAACACGGAGAAGGCGTCGAGCGAGGCCTTCTGGAGAGCGGCCCTCGGCCGGAGCTGGACCCAAGGGCGGTGGGGGAGAGCGTGGACGCCGATGGTGGAGGTCCTCGGCAGTGCCGAGCTAGAGAGCGGCGGCGCCACCCACTGGTCGCTCGTACCTCAGCTCCAGGTCACCCTCAACAGGCGACAGCACATCATCGCGAACATCGGCGTCGGCCTCCCGCTGGACGACACGGAGGTCCGCAGCCCCGAGATCCTCTTCTACGTGCTTTGGGAATGGTTCGACGGCGGCTTTTTTGCCGGTTGGTAGGCACAGGTGGATTCAAACCGGAGAGTCCGATGAGCAGAGATGCGGCATCACCGAAAAGCTCGGGCGGGCGCGCGAAGCACTGGGCCTCCAGGATCGTTATCGCCGGCCTGGCGTTGGGCCTCGCGGCCTACTCCACGTTCACGGTATCGGGCGCGGTGCTGCTGGCCGGCGGCCACGATGAGAGCGGGACGATTCGGGGCCGCGTGAGCCTATCGGGCGGCGTCCAGTTCGCGGGAGAGGCCCCTGCACCGGAGCCGATCGACATGGCGGCGGATGAGTACTGCCTCTCCGCGCACGAGGGCGAAGCGGTACTGGATTCGCCCGTTCTCACTGACGAGGACGGCTTCCTGCGCGATGTGGTCGTGCATGTGAAGGAAGGCCTGGCCGCACGCGATCATCCGGAGCCCGAGGCGACGGAGCTGCTGGATCAGGAAGGCTGTCTCTATGCCCCGCGGGCGCTCGCCGTGCGGGCCGGACAGACGCTGGTGATCCGCAACAGCGACGCGACGCTGCACAACGTGAACGTCACGGCGAGTGAGAACCGGGGCTTCAACATCGGTCAGCCGATCAAGGGGATCGAGGCGAAGCGCTCCTTCGACGCCCCGGAGATCGGGATCGAGGTGGCGTGCGACATCCACGGCTGGATGCACGCCACCATCTCCGTCTTCGACCATCCCTACTTCGACATCTCACGGCCGGATGGTGGCTTCACGATCGAAGGCTTGCCTCCAGGCGACTACGTGGTCGAAGCCTGGCACCCGGCGCTCGGCGCCGTGGAGACGGCCGTCAGCGTTCCCGCGACGGGCAGCGCGGAGGTCGAACTCGTCTTCGAGCCCTAATCGTCCGGCAGCTCCAGCGGCTCCAACCGAGGCAACAGCTCGAGCTCCGAGTCGGCCACCAGCTCCCGGAACGCCGATACGTCCTCGGCGAACACGCGGTTAACCTCCGTCAGCGCATCGCCCACCGCCTCCTCCGCCGACCGGAGGAAGGCGAGCTGCGCCGGCGTGGGCGCGTCGCTCGAAGAGCCGAGCGCGAAAAGGGCCTGGCCGGACTTGCTCCACGGCCTGTCATCGTCGTACGGAATCCCCTTGGTGTCGGGCGGGATCCAGAGCTTCTTCTCCAGCTCCGTGAGCGTCTTCTTGAGCTTCTGCCCGGATTTCTGGAGCGCCTCGAGCGGGCTATCCTCGCCATCTTCCTCGTCGGCCGCGCCCTCGCCGCCGTCCCCGGGATCCGTTTGATCGGCTTCCTTCAACGCCAGCCGGACCTTGCCGAGCAGGACGTCCACATCCTTACGAGTGCGGTAGATCCGGGTGATCGCCTCGGCGAGCACATCCCGCACCTCGCCGGCCCGCGTCATCGCCTCGTGCTTGGCGACTCGCTCCGCCCCGGAGATGTTCTCGCGCGGATCGGCCAGGATCCGCACCGTACCCTCGGCCTCATGGTCGTTCAGGGAGAGACGGACGGCATACGTGCCGGGCAGGACAGGTCTCCCCGAGCGCTGGAAGGGCGACACCTCCTGCGGCTCCCCGGTTTCGGGGCGCTTGAACGCGTCACCTCTCAGGTTCCAGGTGACGCGGTTTACGCCCAGCTTGACGGGTTGTTCGAAGGTTCTGACAAGCTCACCTGAGTCGTCGAGCACTTCGATCTTGACCTGCGGTCCCTTCTCCCTGCCGCCGGGCCCGCGGCCAGGCCCGCCGCCGGGCTCGGCCATGTGCGGCCGATCTCCGGGCTCGGCTTCCGCTGTCTCCGCTTCGCCGCTCTGCTCGACCTGCCCCTCCGCTCGTGCACGCTTTTCGGCGCGCTCTTCTTCCTTGCGTGCCCGTTCCGCGTCCTTGTCCGGGTGCGGAAGATCGGGCTGGTTGGCCGAGAAGGTGATCATCGCCCCGTAGGATTCATTCTCGCCGCGGAACTCCCCGTCGCCCGGGAAGCGCGACGCGCCGGTCTGCTTGACGCGATGTTGGATCGCCTCCGGGATCTGGAACAGGTGGAGCGGCCGGGAGAGGACCTCTGCCGTCAGGCCTCGGAGGGCGCTGATGTCGTCGAGAATGTAGGCGGCGCGGCCGTGAGTGCCGAGCACCAGATCGTGCTCCCGCGGCTGCACGACCAGATCGCGGACGCCGACGGTAGGCACACCGTGCGTCCACTTGAACCAGTCACCCCCTCCGTCGGTCGAGACGTAGAGACCGAACTCCGTTCCGAGGAAGAGGAGGCTCGGGTCCACCGGATCCTGAGCGATCGAGAGCGCGTAGCCCCACACGTCATCCTCCGCCGCCAGCCGCATCCAGCTCTGGCCGAAGTCGCTCGTACGGTAGACGTAGGGCGTCCAGTCGGAACGCCGATGGTTGTCGAAGACCACGAACGCAGTCGCCGCGTCGAAGCTGGAGGGCGCGACGTGCGGAATCCACGTGTTGGCCGGCACCTCCGACACGTTGGACTCGACGCTTGTCCAGGAGGCGCCGCCATCCCGAGTGACGTGGAGCCGCCCGTCATCGGTGCCCACCCAGATGACGCCACGCTCCACCGGGCTGGGCGCGATCGCGATGATGCTGGTGAAGTTCTCCGCGTTCGTGACGTCCAGCGTGAGGCCTCCGCTCTCGGCCTGCCGTTGCCACTCCGGGTTGTCGGTGGTGAGGTCGGGGCTGATGATCTCCCAGCGGTCGCCCCGGTCGCTCGACCGGTGGATGAACTGGCTGCCGTAGTAGATCGTCGCCGCGTCGAACGGGTCCTGAGCGAAGCCGGCGTTCCAGTTGAAGCGCAGCTCCTCGCCCTCGGGCGGCGACGGCCGGAGGTTCTTCCGTTCTCCCGTCACCAGGTTCCAGCGAAACAGGTTGCCGCCCTGGCTCATCGCGTAGCCCTGCATCGGATCGTCCGGGAAGGGGGCGGTGTCGAAGCCGTCGCCGAAGCCGACTTCCTCCCAGTGGTGGTTCCGGATCCCTCCGTTCTCCCACACCGAGCTCGGTCCCTTCCACGAGCCGTTGTCCTGCATGCCGCCGTAGACGTTGTACGGCAGCTCGTCATCCACGCGGATGTGGTAGTACTGGGCGAGAGGGAGGTTGGAGACGAATCGCCAGGTGTCTCCGCGGTCCTTCGAGATCGCGACGCCTCCGTCGTTCCCGATGATGATGTGCCTAGCGTCGCTCGGGTTGATCCACATCGCGTGGTGATCCGGGTGGACGTCGTTGAAGGAGACGAGCTGTCCCCAGGACTTGCCGGCGTCGTCGGAGACGCTGATGCGCGACCACAGGCTGTAGACGCGGTTGGGGTACTCCGGGTCGACGCGCAGGTCGGCGTAGTAGAACGGGCGGTTGCCGAAATCCTCCTTCGCCCCCGTGTTCTTCCAGCTTCCTCCACCATCGGTCGACCGGTAGAGGCCGTTCTCCTTCGCCTCGATGAAGGCGTACATGATCTCCGGCGTCGACCGGGAGATCCCCAGTCCGATGCGGCCCAGATCGCCCTCGGGAAGCCCGTCCTCAGGGGTGAGTCGGGTCCAGCTCTCTCCTCCATCCCGCGTCACGTGTAGGCCCGAGCCCGGGCCGCCCGACTTGAAGAACCAGGGCCAGCGCCGATACTCCCACATCGCTGCGAACAGGACATCCGGGTTGTCGGGATGCATGACGAGGTCGGCCGCGCCGGTCTTCTCATCGACGTAGAGGATCTTGTCCCAGGTCTTGCCTCCGTCGCGCGTGCGGAAGACCCCGCGCTCGGGGTTCTCGCCCCACTCGCGTCCCATCGCGGCCACGTAGGCCACCTCCGGGTCCGACGGATCCAGCACGATTCTGGTGATCCGCTCGCTACCCTCCAGTCCCACGTGCTCCCAGGTCTCGCCGCCGTCGCGGGTCCGGTAGACGCCGTTTCCGACCGAGACGCTGTTGCGGACGTTCCCCTCGCCCGTTCCGACCCAGAGCACGTCGGGATCGCTCGGATGGACGGCGAGGGCTCCGATCGCCGCGACCGGTTGATCGTCGAAGATCGGCTCGAAGGAGAGGCCTCCGCTCACCGATTTCCAGACGCCCCCCGTAGCCGCGCCCACGTAGACGATCGTGGGGTCGGAGGGAGCCGCCACGACGTCGGCGACGCGTCCGCTCATCCCGGCCGGTCCTATAGCGCGGGCCTCCATGCCCGCGAGAAGCTCGGGGTCGATCTGCTGGGAGAAGACGGCAGCAGGGTCGAGGAGTGCGGCGAGCGCGGCGGCTGCGCCGAGCGCGAGAGTCTTGGCAGCGTGGTTCCTCATGACTTCCTCTGACCTTTGAAATCCTCTGGAGTTCTTTCGAAAGTCGGGTGCGGAAGATACCCAACCCGCTCCCCTGATTACCAGGGGTTCGAGCTCATCATCCGGGTGCTGGGCACGCGACGGTGGACCGCGTGGCCTGCGCGACCGCCCGGCGTCACATTGTGCACTCGCACGCCGCTCGCGGTGACTCTCAAACCGGCTCCATGGTAGGTCGTGCTCTTGAGCCAGTCTCGTTCGACGCGAATCAGGCACCTTCTTGTCGGTGTGGTGGCCATGCTCATCCCGGCGACGTCGGTTGGGCAGGAGGCCCCGCCATCTCCGACTGTTGGGGTCGTGCTTTCCGGTGGTTCGGCGAAGGGCCTCGCGCATATCGGCGTGTTGCGCGTGCTGGAAGAATATGACGTGCCGGTCCACGTCGTTACGGGCACGAGCATGGGAGCGATCGTCGGAGGGTTGTACGCGGCGGGGTACACGCCATCGGAGCTGGACGAGATCGTGCGAGAAGTGGACTGGGCGGCGCTGTTCAGTGGTGTGGGTGGGAGCCCCGATCCTCCGGACGCCGACTGGGCGAGCGGACAGCATGTGTTCGCACTACCGCTCAGGAACGGTCTGCCAACGCTGCCGTCGAACATTGTCTCCGGACAGCGCGTGTTTCAGTTGCTGGCCCGCCTCACGTGGCGTGCGCACGGCGTACGCGACTTTTCCAGGTTGCGGGTGCCTTTCGCCGCCGTTGCCGCCGACCTCGAGACCGGGGAAGCGGTAGCCCTGACATCGGGATTCCTGCCTGACGCTATCCAGGCGAGCATGGCACTTCCGGCCGTATTTGAGCCCGTCAAGATCGGCGGCCGCTCGTTCGTCGACGGTGGAGTGGTGCGGAATCTTCCCGCTCAGGACGCGATCGAACTCGGAGCCTCTGTGCTCATATGCTCCGATGTCTCCGATCCCCTGATCCCGGCGGACAGCATCGATACGGCGTTGCAGACGATGACGCAGGTGATGCTGTTTGAAGGTGATCGGTCCAACGAGGAGCAGCGAGCGCTGTGCGACGTGACGCTGAGAATGAAGTTCGCCCGCGGCGCCGGCATGGAGTTCGCGCGCGCTCCCCGCTTGATCGCGTTCGGGGACTCGGCGGCGCGCGCATCCATCGAGGATATCCTGGCCGTTACGCGAGGTTCTTCGCCCGCTCGGTCCGCGTTCACTCCATTACCGCACACCGTGAATGTGAGAACGATATCGGTGTCGCTCGACGGCAGGCCCGACGCTGCGGCGCTTGGCAGGGGGTTCGGTCTCGAGCTTCCGGACAGCTTGACGGCCGTCGATCTCGATGGCGTGCTCTCGAAGGCGTACGGAACGGGAAGGTTTCGATTCGTCCACTACCGGACGGATTCGATCGCCGCGGCGGGCGCGCCTGGTGTCGACCGGGCGCTTGTCGTGCAGGCGGAGCGCGCCGACCGGGCGAGATTGGGGTTTGGGCTTCGCTACGAGAGTACGTACAAGGCGTCGCTGCTGCTCACGGGATTGTTCCACGGATTGGGGAACCCGACATCCGATCTGCGCCTGGACCTGCGTCTGGGACAGCAGATTCGAATCGCCGGGGAGTATCTCCACCGCGCGAAGCCAGGGGTGGCGTTCGTGGCAGGGGGGGGCATCGGTTTCACGAGGACGCCGGTCGATGTGTTCGACGCGGGTCGGACCGTGGCCGAGCTTCGCTTCGATTCGTACACGGCGGATGGGCTTGCCGGGGTTGCGTTCGGTTCACTCGCCAACCTCGCATTCAGGATCCACGGCGAGCACCTGCTCGGAAAGACCGCTATCGCGGCTGAGGCCGTCGATTCGACCAGCACCTTCTACACCGTCGGCGGACAGTTTCGAGCCAACTGGTACGATCGCGAGTACTTTCCGATGCGAGGCGCCGCGATCGTGGCGAAATCCGAGTTTGCGAGCTCCGCGATCGGGAGTGGAGCTACGTTTTCGCACCACGTGGTCGACCTGCACGGGCATCTCCCGTTCCACCGGCGGGCCAGTGT
This sequence comes from Gemmatimonadota bacterium, assembly GCA_039587445.1. Classification (GTDB taxonomy): domain Bacteria; phylum Gemmatimonadota; class Gemmatimonadetes; order Palauibacterales; family Palauibacteraceae. The sequence goes on along the minus strand of JBDHIM010000018.1, from coordinate 8,348 downwards.
CATGGCGAGGGCGACGTTGGGTGGCTCGTCGGGTGATGGCCTCCCCCTCGACTACGTTTTCATGCTCGGCGGAGCCAACCCGCAGTTCGTTTGGCCCGATCGCCAGTTCCCGTTCTTCGGCATAGAGAATCAAGAGCTGAAGGGGCGTGCCATTCAGCGATTCTCGCTGGGCGTGCGTGTTGAGCCGATCGATATGTTCTTTGCGTCGCTCGAGTGGAATACCGGTACGACCTACAACGCGTGGGACTTCGATCCCGGCCAATACCTGAACGCGTACGGGATCACGTTGGGGGTGGGGACTCCCTTCGGTGGCATCGCGCTGCGAGTCGGCGGTTTGGGCTTCACGGAAGCGCCGATCTTCCAGGTCGATTTTGGCTCACGGTTCTAGCGGGCCGAAGGAGACTCGTACCATTCGTCTGGCCGCCCTCTCGGCAGTCATCGCCGGCGTGGCCGCCGGGACCGCGGGCGTGAAGGCGGCGCGCGCTCAGGATGTGAGGCCGGCTCGACCGCCTGCCGCCTTGTCCGACACCCTCGATGTGAGCGCCGATTCCGCGGCCGCCGATACGCTCACGCAGATTCTCCAGACCCTGGTGGTACGGGTCACCCGTCCCCTCGTGGTAGGCGGGTCCAGCGCGTTCGAGGCGGACCTGGACTCGATCGCCTTTCTCGAGCCTTCGGCGACGCTGGCGGACCTCCTAAGGGAGATGCCGGTCCTTCGGGTGCGTGAAAACTCGCGAGGCGAGATGCACGTGTCATTGCGAGGGTCGGAAGCCCGTCAGGTGCCGGTGCTGCTCGACGGCACGGCCCTCACGTACGGCTGGGACAATCGGACTGACCTGTCCCTGATCCCCCTTACGGGGGTCCGTCGGGTGACGACCATCCGCGGCCTCTCATCACTCCTTGCCGGGCCGAACGTCCTCGGAGGCGTCATGCGGCTCGATCTTTCCCAGGAGCCCTTCGCATCCGATCACGTCGAGCCGCTTCGGGTGCGGACGGCCATCGACGACGGAGGAGGAGGGTCGGTGGATGGCGGCTTCGGCCACCTGTTTGGCCAGGAGACGCAGTTTCTCGTTCGGGGCGGCGCCGGGTTCCGGAGCCGGGGCGACCTCCCGATCCCGAAGGAGATCGAGCAACCGCCCCCGGCCCTGCCCGGCACGCGGCTGAACAGCGACGTCCAACAGGCGAACGGGTTCTTGTCGGCGCGACTGCAGACGCCCAACGGGGCCTCGGCGTCCCTCTCGTCCGTCGCCTACACGGCCGAGCGAGGCGTACCGCCCGAGTTGCACGTGCAAGATCCGCGGCTGTGGAGGACCCCCGCTACCTGGCGCTGGACCAACGTGCTGGCGGGAAGCACCGGCTGGTTCGGCACGGGCGGCCGGTGGCGACTCGGTGGCAGCGTGGGAATCGACCTTGGCCACAACGAGATCGACGTCTACGAGAGCACCGAGTACGAGGAGGTCATCGGGAGTGAAGAGGGCGATGACCGGACCCTGACCTATCGCCTGTTCGCAGACCACTCCTTCGGGTCCGACATGATCGCCGCCGCGCTCACCTTCTCCGACGCTGACCACGACGAGCTGCTGGAGCCCGGTGGTGCCGCGAGCTACAGCCAGCGGCTCTGGAGCGCTGCGGTCGAGCTCGAGAAGACGCTCTTCCAAGGAGGGGATGGATCCGGTGCGGCGATCACGGTCGGCGGCAGCCTCGACGGCTCGGACACTCCCGAAACGGGAGAGCGGCCGGAACGGGAAGCTCTCTGGGATTGGGGGGCGAAGCTGACCGGCTCGGCGACGTTCGCCGGCGGCGTGACGCGCCTCCACGCGGGCATCAGCCGGCGAGCCCGGTTCCCATCGCTGCGTGAGCTCTACTCGGGAGCTCTGGGTCGCTTCGTGCCGAATCCCGGACTGGGTCCGGAGACCCTGATCGTCGGGGAGGCCGGCGTGACCGTCTCCGCCGAAAGCTGGACGGTTCAGGGGGTCGCGTTCCATCAGCGACTGAACGATGCGGTCGTACGCACCGGTCTTGGGGACGGGAGGTTCACCCGAGAAAACCGGGACCGAATCCTGAGTACCGGCGTCGAGCTCCTCGGCTCTTTGCGTCTGCGCTCGTTCTTCGGCTCGTTCGATCTGACGCTACAGAACGTAGATCTGGATGCCCCCACGATACCCGAGGATCAGCGACGCCCCGAGTACCAGCCGGCGGTCAGCGGCAGTCTCGAGCTCGGCGTTCGGGCGCCCCTCGCGATCGACACCAGGCTCCTGGTCGACCACGTGGGGCGGCGCTACTGCGTGAACCCGGATCTGGGCAGCGATCAGGAGTTGGAGGCCAGCACGAGCCTGGCGTTTCAGCTCTGGCGGGACTGGATGTTCAAGGCCGGCCCGCTCCGCCGCTTCCGGGCGCTCGCCGCGTTCGAGAACCTCACGAACGGCACGATCTATGATCAGTGCGGGCTCCCACGGCCGGGGCGGATCTTCCGGATCCAGTTGGAGGTTGGCTAGCCCGCCGCTCGCCAGCCGTCAGGCAGATCGCCCTTCGGCCCACCACTCGCGCGGTTTCCATCGCTCTCCGAAACCCAGCTTCTTGTCCAGCCAGAGCATCAGTCGGCGGAGAGGGGTTCCGGCGAGGGTCCGTCCGGCGCGCGCCCACCAGCGGGAGAAGTCCTTGTTGTACGGGCAGACGCGGAGGCAGATGGCGCAGTCGCTGTTTTGCTTCACCCAGTAGTCGAAACAGCGCTCCCCGTCGATCGACCACTTCCGCACGCCGCGCAGGTTGGACTCGTTGTACACCTCCGTCGTCGGCTCGCCGTCGGAGATCGCCCTGACCGGACAGGCGTCGCTGCAGCGGCGGCAGATGTCGCAGAACTCCCTCACCCCGAATCGGATAGGCGCGTCCAACGCGAGCGGGAGGTCGGTGAAGATCTTCCCCAGACGCACCCGCGGGCCGAACTCCTTGGTGATCAGGAGCCCGAGCCGGCTGTACTCTCCGAGTCCCGCCTTGATGGCATAGGGGATCGCGAGCGAAGAGTCGTTCATGCTGGCGACCGCGTTGTAGCCGAGGTTCCGGATGTACTGAGCGGTCGAGAGGACGACGAGCGCGTCGTGTGAGTATCCGAGGCCGGTCGCCGCGCCGCTGAGGGCGGACGGCACGGTCCTGATCCAGCCGTAGTCCATCTGCTGAGCCGTCACGACCACCCGATCCAAACCGTTCGGGATGTCGTTGGGCCTCTCCGTCAGAGAGATGTCGCTGAACTTCGATGTGTACATCCAGCGCTCGTCGTAGTCCGTGATGCCGACGAGGCTGGCGCCGAACGCCTTCGCGACCCGCTTGATCTCCCGCGCCGCTGCCTCGGGCGATTCGAACACGGTCTTCTCGCTCGCGACGTCGCGCTGGAGCGTAAAGGCTTCCGTAAAGCCTTCGCGTCGATCCTCGGACTCCTTGAGCTCCGTGAAGATGTCGCTGACGTGCCAGGCGGCGTTTCGGAGGGCGTAGTCCTTCTGGGTGAAGCCGTCCGCCTTCCGCCAACTCTCCAGTGGCTCGCGGTAGGTCTTGTAGAATCGAGCGGATTTGTCGCTCTTGACCCGCTCGTCCCACCAGGAGCGGCGGAAGACGTCGTACTTCTGGTTGAAGCGCTCGAAGTCCGGCGTGATCTCGAAGCCGGCCTGGTCGTCCGACAGCCGGAAGCCGGCCTGTTCGTCGCCCATCAGGCCCTGACCACCAGCCGGTCGAACATCCTTCGCGAGGCTTCGGCAATCTCCAGGACCGCGGAGTCGAACGCCTCCTCGTTCGCCCGCGAGGGTTGCCGATATCCGCTGATCTTCCGCACGAACTGAAGGGCGGCATCCCGCAGCTCGTCTTCAGTCGGCTGGCCCGTGGGCTGTCTGAGCTTCCTTATGTTTCTGCACATCGCTCAGGATCTCCCTGTTCGCTGGCGCCCATCGAATAGATGAGGACGTCGATTCCCTTGTGAATGGAGGGCTTTTCCACTCGAAGGCCCACCTTCTCCGCCACTCGGCGGGAGGCTCCGTTGTCCGGATGGATGATCGAGATCAGCCGGCTCCGCCCGAGTGTGCGGAAGCCGTGGTCCCGGCTGGCGATCGCCGCTTCCGTCGCCAGGCCCCGACCCCAGTGTTTTCGCAGGATCCAGTACGCGATCTCCGTCTCGGGGACGTCGTCCACGATCTGTGCCAGCAGGCCCGCGTGCCCGACGTAGTCTCCGGACGGCTTCAGCTCCACAGCCCAGAAGCCGTGACCGTTCGTTTCGTAGGAGTCTATCGCCCGCTTGAGCCATTCGAGGCTCTCTTCCCGGCTCTTCACGCGCCCGGAGGCGTAGCGGATGGTCTCCGGGTCCGAGTGCATGCGATGTACGTCCTCCAGATCGTCCATGCTGAGGGGACGGAGGCAGAGACGTTCGGTCTCCAGGGTAATCAATCGCGGACGTCTCTCGGCCCCGGCGCCGTCTCTCCGATGCGGGCCACGATGCGGTCGACGCGGTGGGCTGCCTCGACGATCATCTCCCAGTTCAGTGGCACGATCGGCTGCGCGTGCGCCAGGTTGTTGCGGAGAGACCCCAGCTCCTTGATCCATCGCTCACCCTCCCGGCGCGAGGAGAAGTCGAATTCCTCGCGCCACTCTTCCTCGCGGATCAGGATCTGCATCTTGTCGCCCAGCTGCAGGCAATCCACCAGCCGCACGGGCTGCTGGCGCCTCATCCGCTCGGCGTGGAGCTCCCGCGCCTTTCGCATCCGCCCGGTCGGGACCAGGTCGGTCCAAACGTCGTCCGGGTAGACCGATTCGATGGTCTCGGTGAGGAAGATCTCCGCAATCGTGATCATCCCAAAAAGCCACATGCGGGCCGGCGGTTTCTCGAAGTGCGGGCGCGCCACGAAGGCGTCGATCTGACCCAGGACCGAGACGAAGCAGTACTCCTGGTCCTCGCCCAGGCGCTGGACGACCTCGGGAAGAGAAGCCCGGTGCTGCACCACGCGGCTCGTCTCAATCTCGCGGACGTGATCTCCGCAGCTTCCCCCCGATTTCAGATCGCTCGTGCGCACGTAACCGATGACCCGGCCGTCCCGCCGCACGCCGCCCACCAGGTCGCGCGAGCTCTCGAGGGCGAGGGCCGCGGCCGCGGCATCCGCGGGCGCATCGAAGGAGAGCAGAGGCTCGGCGATATCGAGGACCGTAAACCCTTCCGTGAACAGCTTCTTCATGCGAAGCTGGAGGGCCTCGCGGTCCATGGGATCCCGGGAGATCATTCGCCGGCGACCTGCAGGAACTCGCGGCGCGAGGTCACCAGAGCTTCCATGCCGGGATTCGGTGTGGCGCGAAGGAGAACGTGGCCCCGGCCGTGTCCACCACTATGCGAACCCAACCCACTTCGGGCGACCCCATGACCTGCATCCTCGTGAAGTTGTCGAGGGCTTCTCCCGTGTGACGGTCGATGAGAGGGGAGTCGAGGGTGAACTCGTGGCTGTCGCCGTGAGCGAGGACAACGGGCCCGTCGAACGTCGCCACCTCTTCCTCCAGGGTTCGTAGAAAGGGCTCGAAGGCTCGTCGATACTCGTCGGCCGGTTCTTCGAAGACGAGATCCGCGTGCAGCATGAGGAAGACCGCACGCGCCGCCGAAGCACGCGCCTCCCCAAAGGTGCCGCGGAGCCACGCCGTGGCCGCCTCGCTCCGGCGTCGCGCCTCCCGGTCATCGGCCTCGCTCCGGCCCGGAAAGTCGTCCTTGCCGTTACTGCTCCCCACGAGGTGAAGGGTGGCGAAGACGATGCCACCTCTCGTCCACCGTTGGTGCTCCACGAATTCCGACCACCTGGAGTCCGAAGCCTGGAAGGCGACCCGCATCGGCGTGCCCCCGAGGCTCCAGCCAGGCTGCGGGAAGTACAGCTTGCGCACCCTGTCCAGCCGGTCCAAAGGCTCGAACCCGCCCTCCCGCCGACCCCAGCAATCCGTCCACTCATTGTCGCCGGGTGTGTAGACCACGGGGTGCCGGATCCGCTGCAGCACTTCTAGCCGCTCGCGCATCTTCTCGTCCGAGCAGGGCTTCCAGAACAGATCGCCAACGTGGATCACCCAGTCGAGGGAGTCCGCGTTCAGCGCGTCGACGAGATGCTCGTAACGGCGGGCCTCGTGCCAGTAGTAGGGGGCGTCGCCCATCACCGTGATCGTGAGGTCACCGCCGACGGGTTCCGACTCCGGCGAGCTTCCGCAGGCGCCCGCGATCAGCAGGACGACGACGGCGCACGGCCCTGCGGCCGGTCGCGCGACCGTGCGTTCCGCCTTCGTGCCGGCATGAGCCCTCAACGCTACTCCGGGATGATGATCGCAGGCGCTTCGGCCGCGGCCAGAGCGGCGTTGAACGCTGCCACCTCGCCGTCGAGTACCCCCTGAAGCTCCGAGAGTACGGCATGCAGCTCGCGGGTCAGGTCGTCGAAGCGCTCGTACGCCCCATCCGTCGGCGGAGCGTCGGCGCCTCCAACCACGCCGTACAGGTACACGAGCTGCGCGTCGAGCCTGGGCGGGAAGTTGAGCGGGTCCTGGCGGCTCTCGTTCTTCGTCTGCATGAGCTGGTCCTCGACCGCCGTCAGCTTCGCGGCGATCGAGTCCGCCTGGGCCTCGAATCCGTCCCCAAAGCCCGCTTCCTCCGCCAGCTCCGCCTTCGCCTTCACCTGCTTGCGGACCGACCGGAGCGTGCGGATGGCATCGTGCGCCTCCTGGAGGCGATCGCGAACCCTGGTCATGAGTTGGTACTGCGCTTCCCGTTCAGCAGCCGTCAGGGTCACTCGGGGGTCGGGCAGGAGCTCGAATCCGCGGGTCTGGGTCCAATCTCCAATCGTGAGGCGGACCTGGTAGCGGCCCGGAGCGACCATGGGACCGAAGGTCGGGCCGAAGTAGACGGCGTCTTCGACGATCTCCGGGGCCTGGTGGCGAAGATTCCAGTTCGCCCTGTTCAACCCGGCGCGGACCGAGATCGAATCGCCCTTGGCGCTGCGCTCGAACGGCTCGTCGCCGCTCGTCTCTTCCCCGGCTGCATCCGCGCTGCCCTCCCCGCCGGTATCACCTTCCTCGCTCGTGCCCTCGGCCTTCTCCTTCTTCGGCTCCCACGTATAGGTCCGAATCGGTTCTCCCGACTCGTCGAGTATCTCTAGAGCGACCTGCTCGGTGGCTTCCTCTGCCAGGTAGAAGTGGAAGAGCGCGCCACCCGGCACCGTGTCGGGCGCGAACCCGAACCGATCGGTGGTGCCGAAGCGGGCCCGGTAGGTGTTCGCGGGCTCGTAGAGGTGAGCATCCGATCTAGCCACCTCGTCCGTCAGCTGCCGCAGCGGAGAGAGGTCGTCCAGGATCCAGAAGGAGCGCCCCTGGGTGGCGACCACCAGGTCGCCGTGGTGGATCTGGAGGTCGGTGATCGGCGTCACGGGCAGATTGAGCTGGAGTGGCTGCCACCGGCTTCCGTCATCGAAGGACACGTACATCCCATACTCCGTGCCGGCGAACAGGAGGCCCAGGCGCTCCGGGTCCTCTCGGATCGCCCGGACGAAGTGGCGCGCGCCGATGCCGTTGTCCCGGCTCAGGAGGCTCCAGGAGGCGCCGAAGTCGTTCGTCCGGAAGATGTAGGGCGTGAAGTCGTCCTCCCTGTACCGGTGCACGGCGATGAAGGCGCGTCCGGGCGCGTGCGGCGACAGCTCGATGGCGTTCACCGTGCCCCACTCAGGCATCGCGGAGGGCGTGATCTCAGTCCACGTCGCCCCATCGTCGCGGGAGATGTGCACGCGGCCGTCGTCGGAGCCTGCCCAGAGCACGCTCCGTTCATGGGGAGAGGCCTCGAAGGCGAAGATCGTCCCGAAGACCTCCACTCCCGTGTTGTCCATCGTGATCGGCTTGCCTGAGTACTCCTGCTTCGTGACGTCGCCCCGCGTCAGGTCGGGGCTGATCGTCTCCCAGCTCTGCCCGCTGTTCGTCGACCGATGCACGTACTGCGAGGTGTGGTAGAGGACATCCGGATCCCAGGGGGAGATGCGGATCGGGGCGTTCCACTGGAACCGGTACCGCAGGTTCTTGGCTGCCTCGCCGATCGCGAGCTGCGGATAAGAGAGGACGTTGCGGTTCGTGCGGTTCCCGTAGTCCCGCCGCGTGATCGTCCCGCCGTACGATCCGGCGTAGGTGATGTCGGGATTCCGGGGATCGATCGCGATGTGGCCGCTCTCGCCGCCGCCCACGGATCGCCAGTTCTCGTACGGGGTCAGGCCGCCGATTCCGCGGCTCGGCAGCGAGATCGTGCTGTTGTCCTGCTGGGACCCGTAGACGCGGTAGGGAAACTCGTCATCGACGAAGAGGCGGTACATCTCGGC
>JBDHIM010000017.1:0-39506 GCA_039587445.1 Gemmatimonadota bacterium | reverse complement strand
CCCCGCAGATCGGTGGAATCGTCGGCGCAGCCATGGGCGCCGCGTTGGTGGTCTGGTGCGTGTTGGCCTTCGCGTTCATCGGAAGAGGAACGCCGTTACCCTTCGATCCGCCCCTTCGGCTGGTCATTCGGGGACCGTACCGGGTGGTCCGGAACCCGATGGCTATCGGCGCGGGTTCCACGCTTGGCGCCGCGGCGCTCTTCTACGAATCTCTTCAGCTTCTCGGTTTCACCGTGATCTTCGTCGTCGTAATCCACCTCTTCGTGGTGTTCTATGAGGAACCCGTGCTGAAGCGGACCTTTGGCGAAGAGTACGCTGTGTACTGTGACTCCGTGCGCCGCTGGTTGCCTGGCCTTCCGACATGAGTGCTTTGGTACAGCCTTGCGCTGGTGGGCTGCCGGGGGCCCTGTCGAGTCAGCAATTGGAAGGGGCGAGAGGGGACTCCAACGTCCACTCCCTGGCAGCCTGTACGCTCCGCTGCGGCCGTTTGAGGCGCTGAGTGCGTCGCCAAGTGGCAGGGGGCGACTTTAGCGACCAGCAGTCACGCAGCGCCTCCAGCTTCCCGCGCTCCCTGGCCCACCTCTCGACCACTCGGGGCCGAGTCGCGTGGCATCTGATTTGCTGTCTTAATCCGCACTTACCGTCTGGGAGGAGTGCGAAATGGAACGAGACGCCAGTGTAGGTCCACGAACGGGAATGATCGTAAAGGTCGGGCTGGCACTTGTGCTCTGGACCGGGATCTTTGCCCTTATCAAGCTGACTATGATCGTCTTCTGAGAACTGCTCTACATGTACGAGTTCGGCACGGACCCTGACGAGGCGATCCAAGCCCTTCTCGCCGCCGTGGACGCTCTTGAAACCGACGGTTCGATAGGCAACGGCAGCACAGCCGAGGGCCTGCGGGCGTTCATCGCGCAGGCAGAGGCGGCGATCAGCAGGGAGGACAACGACGCGGCCATTTGGTCGCTGACGCAGTTCATCGACCACATAGGGCGACAGACACCGCGCCACATCACGGAGTCGGCGGCTCGGACGCTGGTCGGCATGGTTCGCAAGGCGTGATCACCTCGCTGTTACGCGCGTAACAACGCGGCCCCTCCACGCTCCTGATCTCGTCCTCGCAGAGCGGTAGGTCCGCCGACAAGACTATACACGGCGTACTCCAGATATCACCTTCTGCTTGTCTATGCTCCAACAATGACGCGGACCCGACTCCGCCGCTTCGGAGGTATCCCGCAGTGACCACGACACCTCGCGTCCCGAGCCCAGCAGCCGGTGGTCTCTTCCCGAGCGGCCTGCTCTCACACCGTCTCTGGCTCCCCGGCCTGTTGGTCATGGCGGGTTCCGTGCTCGTTGGCTGTGGGGACAGTCCGACGGGCGGAGGTGCGCTCCCACCTCCGGCGGCCCCGCCGCCTTCGCCAGACATGATTGCCTTTCACTCGGGCCGGGACGGCAACTTCGAGATCTACGTCATGCGCGCCGACGGTACGAACCCCACGCGGCTCACCGACAACCCGGCAGAGGACATATTGCCCGCGTGGTCGCCCGACGGCACGAAGATCGCCTTTCAGTCGCGACGGGGGGACATAGTCCCCGAGATCTACGTGATGAACGCCGACGGTACGGGCCCCGTGAACCTCACTAACAACCCGGCGTTCGACGCACTTCCAGCGTGGTCGCCCGACGGCACGAAGCTCGCCTTTTTCTCGGACCGCGACGGCAACGGTGAGATCTACGTGATGAACGCCGACGGTACGAACTCCGTGCGGCTCACCAACGACCCGGCGTTCGACTTAGCTCGGTCGTGGTCGCCCGACGGCACGAGGATCGCCTTCGATACCGACCGCGACGGCAACTTCGAGATCTACGTGATGAATGCCGACGGTACGAACCCCACGCGGCTCACTGACAACCCGGCAGAGGACATATTGCCCGTGTGGTCGCCCGACGGCACGAAGATCGCCTTCGATACCGACCGCGACGGCAACTCCGAGATCTACGTGATGAACACCGACGGTACGGGTCTCGTAAACCTCACCAACCACCCGTCGGGCGACGCACGGCCAGCGTGGTCGCCCGACGGCACGCTGATTGCCTTTACTACGAACCGCGATGGCAACTCCGAGATCTACGTGATGAACGCCGACGGTACGGGTCTGGTAAACCTCACCGGCGACCCGGCGTTCGACGCATCGTCCTCGTGGAGCCCGTGAGGGTCATTCGACGGCAAACAGTAAGCCGATGACACGACCAGCAAAGTCGGCGGTCGCTCAACTTCGATAACAACTCGCACGCATAGCTGCCGACCGGGGCGGTTCCTTTGGGGCCGCCCCCTCGACTCATCTAGGCTCCTGTTACGCGCGTAACAACGCGGCCCCTCCACGCCGATCTTCGTCCTCCGACCATGCGGCGGAGTCAGCTCGGACATCACCGCCACGACGTAGCCGCGGTCCAGCATGATGTCGAGATTCGAGTTGAGTCCCGGAAACCCACCGCCGTGACCGACCATACGCCCCAGCGCTCCATCCGCTACGGAGAAGCCATAGCCGTAGTCAGCGCCCGCATGGTCCTTCCACATGCGCTCGAGCGAGGCCTTCGAGAGGAGCTTCTCTTTCGTGAGCGCCCTGGCGAACCAGTACAGGTCCTCGACCGTCGAGAATCCGCCGCCGGCCGGCCCGCCGCGGATCACGTGCTTGTACAGGTTGTTCTCGTAGCCGTAGTCGGAGCCGGGCGACGGGTCGTAGCCGATGGCCAGATTCTCGACCGGCATGTCCATGTCGTAGCTGTCGGAGCCGACCATCCCGGCGGGTGCGTAGATGTGCTCGCGGATGTAATCGAAGTAATCCTCGCCTGTCGCGCTCTCGAGCACGACGCCGAGCAGGAACATGCCGGTGTTACTGTAGCGGAACTCCGCGCCCGGCTCGAAGGCGAGCATCTCCGTCTTTACGAGCGGCTTGTAGTCGTCCAGTTCGCGGAAGTTCTCGCGCGAACTCTGCCAGTAGGTGTCGTTGAAGTAGCTGCCCAGTCCCGATGTGTGAGTGAGCAGGTGATGCACAGTGATTCTCTCGGTGGTTGTGCGCGGGAGCCACGACTCGTCCACGTACTTGCTGATTGGATCGTCGAGTGACAGCACGCCGCGCTCCACAAGCTGCATGATCGCGACGGACGTGAACATCTTGTTCATCGACCCCAGGTTGAACTTCGTGTCGAGCCGGTTCGGCACGTGGAAGCGCTTGCTCGCTTCGCCGCAGGCGTGAGTGAACAGCACGTCCTCATCCCGCGCGATGAGCACCGTGCCCGAGAACAGATCGCGATCGCAGATCCGGTTCAAGACCGTGGCCACCTCCTCGATCGCATCAGCTTGTGGAAGCGGCGGCTCGTCCACGTTGGACGGGGTGCGGGCGCTGTTGAAGGCGAAGCTCGAGACGCGGTGATCGGCATTCTCATCGAACTCGAAGGTGAACGCGCGCCATGAACCGAAGTTCGAGTCGCGCAGGATCACGATCACTTCGTCGGGGCGGGCCGGGTTGTACGTCCGAATGCTGTGGAAGCTGACAGGGCCCCACTGCCGGTACGTGGAGGCAAACACCTGCTGGTGCTCCTCCATCGGCGCGAAACTCCGAAATGCCGACGTCGCTTCGTCTTGTAGGAACTGCTGCACGCGCTCAGGGTCGCCCGAGTTGAACGTCTCGATCATGGACTCGATCCGCTCTCCGACGATTCCCTCTGGCATGATGGATTCATCATGATAGCTGAGCTCGCCGGGCTGCTGGGCGGGCAGTGCGGGCGCGAACGCCCCGGCAAATAGAAGCCACCTGAGCGTCTTCATGACAGTTTGGTTCCGTGTCGTGGGCATAGCGAGATTCCTATTTCGGCCCTTTTGCGGACGGCGCGTGGGAGCGGGCGTCGGGGGCTACTAGCATTCGACCCGAAGCTGCACGTAGTCGTCATCTACGCTTGAGCAGGGACACATCTCCAGTCGATACAGGATCTCTGCCCGCAGGAGTTCTAGGGCACTGGTTCTGCTCAAGCGGTTGGGAATGAATATGGGAAAGGCGGCAACCCTAACAAGAGCAATAACGGAAACCAAGGGCGGTAGCGGGAAGGGGAAAGGTGAGATAGTCGGCCGACATGATGGTGCGAACCACCAGCTCTTCCAGATCGAGCCCACACAGATCCACCGGACGGACTGTGCCGCGGACGACCTTCCAAGGCGAGGCCGTCTACGACCGGGAGTGATTGCGAGGGAGCGCCTGTTCACCTTCCCTGGCTCTCATCGGGTCGCCTGCCTACGGGTCTGCTGGGCGAAACCGACCGTGGCGGAGAAAATGTACCACGTCTTCAGCCACATCCCCGCGATTCATGATGAAGGTGTGGCTCGCGGGGACGACCAGGAAGTCTGCCGCGCCTTCGACCTTGGCCCGATCAACGCCGACCTTGCCGTCATCCGGCCCCGGAATAAGCCATGAATACAGCGGGTTCAGGCTCCGGTTGCCGGTGATGATGCCCAGGTTGAATCGCACCGAGCCCAGCCGGCTCGGGATCGCTGTGGAGTCTGTCCCGAGTTGCGAGCCGGCAGGACCCAACACCGACCGGAGCATTGGCGAGTCGGCGAACGCGTCCACCACCTCGCTTCCCTGGCTCGGAGGACTCAACATCACGACTCGCCCCTGGTGTGCCTGGGGCTGCTGGTCGAGGTAGCTCCGGACCAAGACTCCTCCCATCGAATGCGTGACGAAATGGACCGTTTCTGCTTCGTGCTCACAGCAGTGTGCCACTTCCGACTTCAGGCGGTCGACAAGGACTTCCATCGCTTCCGACGTCGATGGATACCCGAAATTAATCACTCGAAAGCCGGCGTTCCTGAGGCGCGATGCGAGGATCGTCATCGATGCGGGGGTACGGCCGAGTCCATGCACCACGATGACGGATTGGGCCCCAACGGGTGGCGAAGAAGTGCAACCGGAACAGGCCCAGAGGAGCACGCAGATGGCCGGTACTAGGAGGAGTCTGCTTCTCATCGAGGCAACCAGGCGGACACGCGCTGCTGCCTCAGCCACTCGTATCGACACTCAGCTCGAAGCATTGCCTGCCCACCCCGTGGCTCCAGAAGTCGGTCGGTGACCGGCGCGCTGGCGCCGGCGACTCACGATCGAAGGTTGCGCAGAGTTCGTAGCTATCCTCATCCAACAGGTGATACTCGTACGAGTCAGCTGAGCCCGGATCGACGGTGTTCACTTGGACGCGCGGATCCTCCATCAGTTCTCCGAGAGATGTCGGCGGGCGTTCGTTGCGGGTCCAAAAGAGATCGACCGCCAGCATGATCCCCCTGAGGTCCTCGATCCGGTCCGCATCGAGTCGCTCGATGCGGCCTTGGGCCGGTGATCCAACAACGATCAGGCCAGCAATGATCGATACGACGACCAGGATTGTGGCGGCCGCCACTATCGCCTTATCGAGAGACGGTTTCAATCGTTCACCTCCTTCTCGTCTCGCCGAAGATCGTGGAGATAATAGACGAAGACGGTGCCGGCGATACTTCCGATCGTGAGGGCCTTGAGTAGGAACCGGGCAGTCGCTTCGCCACCGAGGAGGTTGTAGACCAGGCTGGTGGAGTCCCCAATCAGGACGCCTGCTGCGATCGCTAGCGTCAGGTATGTGAGCCACCGGCGCACAGGCGAAGTTCGCTTCAGAGGTTCGAGAGCGACCCCTCGGCTGATGGTCCTTGCCGCATAGAGAAAGACAGGCGTCGCGACAACGAGCGATGCGATGGACCACCGGATGGCTTCGGGTATCGCGTCGATTTTGGCCTGCGACCAGAGCGGGTCCGGGAACGCGAGGTTGATGAATTGGAAGAGGAGGCTTCCCAGGCCATAGGCGCTGAGATAGAGCGTACCGAAAAGGACCAGGTACTCGAATGCCTCTCGAGCCGAAAGCGACGGGCGCGGTCGTGGGACGGCGATAGGGAAGTCAACTGCCGCAAACGATCGGAGTGCTGCCCGCACCTCTTCGTCCGACCAATCAGCCTCACTCAGCACGCCTCGGATCTCGTCGCGCGGCAGGCCCCGATTCAGGGCCTCCCGGATGAATCCCGTGAGGTCTTCATTAACAGCCATGACTCCTCCTTCCATTGGCTCCAGCAGGGGCGGAGCTCCGAGAAAACCCGGCCGTTACAGGCTACGGGGACAGGCCTCTAGCGCCCTTCCATTTCCGCGCTCGCGCCAGAGCCAGGCTCGCTGAAATCGCCAACAGGCCGGCGAGGGCATTGACGCCGACATCGCGGAGGTCGTAGACACGGCTGGGAAGGAGCGCCTGGATGCCCTCGTCCAGCCAGCCCAATAGCGCGGTCACCGCGATCGTGAGGACGGCCGGGACCGGGACGGGGCGACCGTTCTGCACGCGCTCGGTGAGAGCCTTGTGGATGAGGACGGCCACCAAGCCGTACTCGAACAGGTGGGTGCGCTCCTCCGGACCGATCCCCATCCTGACCACCACCATCCCGTAAACGGCTGTGACTCCGAGTGCCACCCAGATCTCGCGCCGCCCGGGACGCCTCTTCAGCGCATCCCCTACGATGGCTGCCACCACCAGGAGGAAGCTGAGGGCGAACGAGGCGTCCAACAGGTTGCGCTCGTGCAGTACCTGGGCCAGCGTCCCCGCCAGCCCCAGAGTGGAGTAGATCGCCACCATGACGGCCAGAGTGTAAAACCAGAGGCGCCGCTCCTGATCGGAGGTGAAGGGGGACGTGGAGATCACTACCATTCCGTTGACCCAGTCGCCATTGATGTTTCCGTAAGGAACAGACGCGTCATGTGTTGACATTGTCAACATACAATATACGCTCAGATGTTGACCGCGTCAACATTTGGGCCCATGTTAGAGGCATGACGGACCAGGTCAGGGCATACCACCACGGAGACCTTCGGGCGGCGCTGCTCGACGAAGCCGCCGCCATGATTGCCGAGGGAGGTGCTGCGAGCGTGACGATGCGGGCGCTCGGCCGGCGGCTCGGCGTGTCTCGAGCCGCGTCCTATAGGCACTTCGAGGATAAGACCGCGCTACTGGTTGCGGTCGCCACGGCCGGGTTCAGTCGTCTCAAAGACCGCCTTCAGGCCGTTGACGCGGGTGGCCCGCGCTCCAGCGTCGAGCGGATCCGGCGCATGGGTGAGGAGTACGTGCGCTTCGCCCTCGAAAACCCGGCGCACTACCGCCTGATGTACGGCAGGGAGGGGCTCGCACGCGGAGACGTACCCGAACTACGTGAGGCCGGAAACGCCTTATTCGAACAACTGGTCGACGTGATCCAGGCCTATCAGGACAGCGGCAAGATCAAACGGCAGGATCCCCGAGCGCAGGCCTACGTGGCTTGGAGCGCGGTGCACGGGCTGGCGTCATTACTGATCGACGGACAGATCCTGACCGCCGTTGACGTCGATGGGCTCGTAAGGCAGACGACGCAAACGGTGCTGGACGGGATGCGCGCTCGAAGGTCGGCCGCTCGCTTCGTGCCAAAACGAGCGTGATTCGGCTAGAGACGGCCAGATCCCCTGCTGACACTCACATAGTACGGGAACCAGGGGAGGCGGAGGAGATCGCACTCATCATCTCGTCCTCCTGCAGCAGCCAACCATACGCTCGGTGACGGTTCAACTCCCGACCGCCTTCGGTTAGACGGTCCTGAAGCGAAGATTGAGTCGCTCTGGCGAACGTATGGAGCCTCAGCGAGGTTCTCACCATGCTTCAAAAGATGTTAGGTCCCGTTCTGGTAGCTGGCGGCGTGCTGATTATCGCAGTCTCGTTGCTGGCAAACGTGATCGGGCGATTCCCCATCGGTCAGAGCCTGGGGCTCGGACACGATCCTGGGTTTGGCACTCAGCAGACTATAGGCACCATTGTCGGTGCAGCCGTCTTCATCGTAGGCATCTGGGTGTGGAGACAGCGAGCCCAAGCGAAGTTTGCCACTGTACGCTTCGTGATCGCTGCGTTAGCCGTTTTGACTATGATCGGAGGGCCAATCTTCTTAGCGGCGAACAGGGGCCTTCGGCAGTCCGCAGTCGTCGAGGTATGTGTGGAGGTGCAATCTGTCCCGACCAGTGCGGGAGGCGCTGGTCAGAAGCGAGTGAATTACGGAGTGCGGATCACGAATATAGGGAAGCCCAGGGTTTATCTGGACTCGGTGGTGCTGCTGGCCCTTCGCAATTCGGCTGGATCGTGGCTGCCCGAATCTGAGGTTGCCCCGATCAACGACATCCAGGTGCCGGGTACACAAGTCGATTCCATGGCCTTCAAGGCGGGGAGCCCGGACAGCTGGTCGTTGAGTGCAGGAAACGAGACCATGCCAATGCGGTCCATCATTGTGCCGGTCGAACAATTAAGGCCTTTGTACTCGTTCCGAGGTATCGTCTTCTTTCGGCACCTAGATCCGAGACGACCTCGTGTCGGATACAGTGCGGTTGATTGGATCGACAATTTCCCCACGAAGTGTCCGCTAAAGGACCTAACTTCAGCGTCGGTTCCTTCCGGGGCGCCTTCTCGCCCTCTGGCGAATGCGATCAACGAGCCCACCTGACTAGACCCCCTTAAAGCCTAGCCGACGGTTCCTTCAGGACCGCCGTTTCGCATCTGACTTCTGCTGTCTACCCTGCTCGACGTTCGTTGGGAGTAGAAACGCAAGCGCGGACATGTCGCTTGGGCAGGAATCCCACCACAGGGGCCACCGAGAGCTGCCTGACAGACTCGTCATCTTCTTGGCCGTAGCTTTGAGTCAGAGAGCCGGGGTTCGACTATGAGTATCAACTACAGTGACCCCGATCTGTTGAGCATGCCCGACCTCGACGCGGCGATCGTGCTCTTGGCCTACTACTCGGAGCAAGTCAGGGAGTGACCCCTGCTGAATTGTCAGCGTTGGCTGTTCGTTGGGCAGCCCGAGTCACGAGCCTCGGAGTGATCGTGATGTCCACGGTTGCTCTCGTCCGGGGAAGCTGGCCCAACCCAGCATCTGACACCGCGCTGGAGCCGCTTGCTGTTTTCTTTCTTCTGTCGGCGTGTTCGGGCTTGCTGTTGGCGTGGCTGTTAGAAGGGTCGGGCGGCATGCTTGCCATCTTCGGCGTGGCGGCGGTCTACGTCACCTCCCTTTCCGCGACTGGTCGTCTACCTGCGGGCTGGCTGCTCTCCGTTGCGGCGATGAACGGATTCCTCTTCATCGTGGCGAGAGCGCTGCTCGTCGCCGGATCGCACGATGCAACCTCGTGAAGCCGCTCTCAGGATCGGGCCGTTTAGGACGATGCAAAGCTCTGAGCGCTCGATCGTGCTCGGGCGGCTACGGTGCCACACACCCGACAAGGATTTGATGCGTGATCATCTCTAGGTGTGCGAGACGTGCGGCCGGGAATGCCGCCCTCCTGCTACTGGGATTCACTTCTCTTCCGGCGGCTGATACGACCTTCGTTCATAGGGGCGATCGGGTTCGGCTGCAGGCCCCTCGGATCAGTTCGGGGCAACTCGTTGGCGCGGTGACCGAGCTGGAAGGCGATACGCTCGTGCTGTTGAGCGAGGGCGGCGGATCGACCATCTCGATACCCACATCCGCGCTCGAGCAGATTGCCGTCAGCCAGGGAATGAAGTCGAACGCCATCTTGGGACTGATTGTCGGAGCGGGCGTCGGCATGGCGTCGGCTGCCGGGCTCGCAATCTGGGCCTGCAATGCGGACGACGATGGTTGTACCTCCGGGCAGGTGGTGGGTGCCGGGTTGGCCCTCACCGCCATCGGCGCCGGGCTTGGAGGCGGCATCGGAGCCCTGATCAAGACCGAGCGCTGGAGGGAGGCATCGATACCGGCATCCCCGCCGCCGATAGGTCTGGGCTTCGGGAAGGACGGATCGGTGCGGCTGGCCTTCTCGCTACGGCTGTGACCTCACTCCTCCCGCCGCGCCTCGAGCAGCGGCTCCAGCACCGCCCACACCGTCCGCGCCACCTGCGCATGGCCGGCCGCCGTCGGATGGATCCCGTCGGGCAGGTTTAGGGAATCCACGCCGGCCACACCTGCCAGAAGGAAGGGGATCAGGGTAGCTCCCGTTCGGTTGGCGACACTCGGGTAGACGGCCCGAAAGCGGTCGGTGTAGGACCGACCCAGGTTGGGCGGCGCCTCCATCCCCGCCAGCACGAGAAGGGGTGGCGGGTCGAGGCGGGACGCGCGCTCCAGGAGGGCCAGCACGTTGGCCTCGAGGCTGTCGGGCTCCAGTCCCCGGAGGCCGTCGTTGCCGCCCGTCTCCAGGATGAAGATCGCCGGCGGCGCCTGCTGGAACAGCCATTCCGTCCTCCGGAGGGCGCCGGCCGAGGTCTCACCGCTCACCCCGGCGTTGACCACCCGGTACCGGTACCCGGCCGAGTCGACCATACGCTGGATGACCTCCGGATAGGCGACGGATGGATCCAAACCGTATCCGGCCGTCAGGCTGGTCCCCAAGAACATCATCACCGGCTCCTCGGCGCGCGCGCCTTCCGAATTCGGAGTAGCTGGGGCAGGGGCGCCCGGGGTCGCGGGCGGTGGGGCCGGTTTCCTGGGAGAGTCGCCTCCGCCGCACGCCGCGAGGAGTGAGACCAGGAGCACGGCACCCGGGTATTGGCGGATCATTGAACTCGATTCTCCAGGATTCTTGAGGAACGCGCGATGTTGCGATGTGAAGAACTGACCCAGACCTACCTTTCCGGGGGACACCCCCTCACGGTCTTGAAGGATATCACCTTTGCCCTCGAGGATGGCAGCTTCCTGGCCATCGTAGGGCCTTCCGGCAGCGGCAAGACTACGCTGCTCGGCCTCCTCGCCGGGCTCGATCTCCCGGCGTCCGGCCGGGTGTGGCTCGACGGCGCGGACCTCACGGTCATGACCGAGGACGAGCGGGCACGCATCCGGTCCGCCAAGATCGGGTTTGTCTTCCAGTCCTTCCAGCTCATCCCGACGCTCACCGCCCGGGAGAACGTGCAGGTGCCGCTCGAGTTGCGAGGCGAGCCCTCGGGGGCCCGCGCCGATGAGTTGCTGGATCAGGTCGGGTTGGGCGAGCGGCTGGACCACTATCCGGCCCAGCTGTCGGGCGGCGAGCAGCAGCGCGTGGCGCTCGCGCGCGCCTTCAGCATCCGGCCCAAGATCCTGTTTGCAGACGAACCCACGGGCAACCTGGACGCCAGGACGGGCCGGACCATCATCGACCTTATCCTCGAGCTTAACGAGGCCGAGGGCACAACCCTCGTCCTGGTCACGCACGACCCCGACATCGCGAGCCGCGCCCGCCGCACGATCCTTCTTTCCGACGGGCGGATCGCCGAGGATCACACGGCCGCTTGATGAGCCGCTTCGTTCGCCGGATGGCCTGGCGCGAGACTCGGGGATCGCGCCGCCGCCTCCTGTTGCTCACCGGGGCGGTCGCGGTGGGCGTCGCCGCGCTCGTTGCCGTCAACTCATTCGCCGCGAACCTGCGGGAATCCGTGACCCAACAGGCCCAGACGCTGCTGGGCGCCGACCTGTCGATCTCCAGCCGCCAGCCGTTCACCCCCCGCGTTACGGCCCTGCTCGACACGCTGGTGGTCTCCGACCCGGCCGACGGACGAGCGCCCGGAAGGAAGGCCACGGTCGTTGGCTTCGCCGCCATGGGCTATGTGAACCGCACCGAGGGCGTCCGGCTCGTCCAGGTGGCCGCCGTCGAGCCCGGGTATCCGTTCTACGGGACGATCCGAACCGACCCCGACGGAGCCTGGAGCGAGCTTCAGGAAGGGGGACGGGTGTTGGTGGACCCGAGCCTGCTCACCGCACTCGACGCCGGGATCGGAGACACCCTCACTCTCGGGGAGAGCCGGTTCGTCATCTCGGCCAGCGTGCTAAGCCAGCCCGGCAACGTGGCTTTAGCGGCCTCGTTCAGCCCGCGCATCTTCATCGCCGCCGCCGACCTCGCGGCCACCGAGCTCCTGCGCTTCGGCTCCCGCGTCGAGTGAAAAGTACCGGCCCATCCTCAGGCCCGAGCGGACGCGCATCCGGAGCGTCGAAGAGAACCGCTCGGACCTCACCGAGGCGCTGACGCAGCTCAGCGACTATCTGGGGCTCGTGGCTCTGATCGCCCTTCTGCTCGGCGGGATGGGCGTGGCCAGCGCGGTCCATGTCTTCATCCGGCAGAAGTTGGACACGATCGCCGTGCTGCGCTGTCTGGGCGCCGGGACACGGCAGCTGTTCGCTATCTACCTGTTGCAGGCGCTCGCCATGGGCGCGCTGGGCAGCTTGATCGGTGCCGGGTTGGGCGGCGCCCTGCAGCAGGTCCTGCCCCTGGTGCTTGCCGACCTCCTCCCGGTCGACGTGCAGGTCCGCCTCGACCCGGGGGCCGTGGCCCTGGGCGTCGGCGTGGGGATCTGGGTGGCCGCCGTGTTCGCTCTCCTGCCCCTGCTCGGGATTCGGCGCGTGTCCCCCCTCGTGACACTCCGGCGCGACGTCGAGCCGCTCCGGCGCCGCCGCGACCCGGCGCGGCTGCTGGCCGCCCTCGCCCTGGCGGGAAGCATCGGGGCGCTTGCCGTACTGCAAGCGGGCGGGCTCCGCGAGGGAGCCGGCTTCGCGGCCGGTACCGGCGCAGCGGTTCTTCTCCTCTGGCTGGCGTCCCTCGGGCTGATCCGCGGCGTCCGCCGGTGGTTCCCCAGCCGGTGGCCCTACGTATGGCGGCAAGGACTCGCCAACCTGTACCGGCCCGCGAATCAGACCGTCACCGTCGTTCTGTCTCTGGGCTTCGGAGCCTTCCTGCTCAGCACTCTCTTCCTGGTCCAGCACAACCTGCTGCGCGATCTGAGGGTGTGGGGCGAGGGAGGGCAGCCCAACCTGGGTTTCATCGACATTCAGCTCGACCAGCGTGAGGGCATGCTCGAGCTGCTGCGGGCGGAGGGCATCGCTTCGCCCGAGGCGGTGCCGATGATCCCGATGCGGATCAGCTCCGTGAAGGGGGAGCCGGTCGTCCTGGGGCCGCCAGGCGGAAGCGGCGCGGCCGATGCGGACGGTGCTGGCGACGGGGCTGCGGACGATCCTCGAGAGGATCTCGACGCTGCCGATCCCGGGGGCGATCCCGACGCGAGACCGAGGTGGGCCTTCCGGCACGAGTATCGTTCGACGTACCGTGACACCCTCGTCGATTCGGAGACGCTGGTGGAGGGCGCGTGGTGGGACGGTCCGATGCCGTCCGCCGCCGGCCCGGTCGACGTGTCGCTGGAGCTGGATATCGCGAGAGAGCTCGACGTGACGGTCGGAGACGAGATCGTGTGGGACGTGCAAGGCGTGCGCGTCGCGAGCCGGGTCGCGAACCTCCGCACGGTGGACTGGGCGCGATTCGAGCCCAACTTCTTCGCAGTCTTCCGCGGGGGAGTGCTCGATCAAGCCCCGCAGTTCTTCGTGACGCTGGTGCGGGTGGAGGATCCGGCGACCCGGGGCCAGCTCCAGCGCAGGACGGCCGAGCGCTACCCCAACGTGAGCTCGCTCGATCTCAGCAGCCTTCAGAAGTTGCTTGACGACATCCTGGGCCGGGTGGCCCTCGCGGTCCGGTTCATGGCGGGGTTCAGCCTGGCGACCGGTGCCGTGGTGCTGGTGGGCGCCATCGCCACCACCCGCTTCCAGCGCGTGCGGGAGGCGGTCCTGCTCAAGACGCTGGGGGCCACGCGCCGGCAGGTACTTCGCGTGTTCTTCGCCGAGTACGCGGCCCTCGGGTTCCTCTCGGCCGGGATGGCGGTGCTGCTCTCGGGCGCTGCTGGCTGGGTGCTCTCACGCTTCGTGTTCGAAACGAGCTTCGCGCTCCCCTACCCGGCTTTGGCCGCCCTCCTGGGAGGGATCGTTCTGCTGACGGTCGGGATCGGGCTCGGCAACAGCCTCGACATCCTCCGCCGGACGCCGCTCGACGTGTTGAGGAGCGACTGAGGATGGGCCTCTCCGGTTCCCGTCCGGCCTCCCCGATCGCCCGGGAGGGGTTTCCGTTCATCCTCGGCGCCGCCGCCCTCGCCGCGGCTCTGACCGGTCTGCTCAGCCGATGGGGCGGTCTGCCCACCGCCGTCCCCCTGACGATCGGCGCGGGGTTGGTCGCCTTCATCGCCTACTTCTTCCGCGATCCCGCGCCTTGGGGGGACGCTCCGCCCGACTTCGCGCTCGCGCCGGCGCAGGGCCGGGTGGCGGACATTACCGAGGTCGAGCACCCCCACATGGGCGGACCCTGCCGCCGCATCGGCATCTTCCTCTCGATCTTCGATGTCCACGTGCAGCGAGCCCCCTGGCCGGTGGTCGTGGAGGACCGCGCTTACCGGAAGGGCCGGTTCCTCGCGGCGTGGTCGCCGGTGGCTTCGACGGAAAACGAGCAGGCCGAGCTCTGGCTCCGGGGGGAGGCCGCTCCCTTCGTTGTCCGGCAGATCGCCGGACTGGTGGCGAGGCGCATCGTCACGGACCCGGAGGTCGGCGACCGGGTGGCGCGCGGCGGGCGGATCGGCTTGATTCGCTTCGGGTCCCGGGTCGAGCTGCTCTTGCCGCTAGACTGGACGTTGCTCTGCGCGGTCGGCGACCGGGTGCTCGTTGGACGGAGCGCCGTGGCCCGGCGTGCCGCGGGTGCCGACACGGGAACGGGCGAAGCGGGGTCTTTTGACGCGGGCGAGACGAGGGCGTGACTCGGACGAGGAACGGACCGGAGGACGAAGGATGAATCTGCGGCAAGAGAGAGCCAGACGCTTCCAGCGAGGGGTGATCATCTTCCCCTCCGCCTTCACGCTGGGGAGCCTCTTTCTCGGGATGTGGGCCATCGTGATGGCCGACCGCGGGGACCCGATCTGGGCCGCCTGGCTCATCGTCTTGGCGGGGATTACGGATAACCTGGACGGCCGCGTCGCGCGGTTCACCCGAACCGGTTCGTCCTTCGGCTCCGAGCTGGACTCTCTCGTAGATGCGATCTCGTTCGGGGTGGCGCCCGCGTTCCTCCTCTACACAGTCTATTTCTCCGTGGGATGGGGATGGCTCCTGTCCTTCGCGTACCTGACGGCGGTCGTGGTCCGGCTGGCCCGATTCAACGTCCTGCAGGGCGGACGCGCCAAGCATGTGTTTATCGGCCTGCCGTCGCCGGTCGCCGGGCCGCTGCTCGCGACGTTCTACCCGTTCAGCCAGACGCCGTGGTTCCAGACACAGCTGGATCTGAACCTGCCGCACATCCTGGCTGGGCTGACGATCGCCGTCTCCGTCCTGATGGTGAGCCAGGTCCCGTATCCGGCCCTGTCTCGCGTGAGCCTTCACAGCTGGGCCGGACGGAGTCATCTTGCCTTGATCGTGACAAGCACGACGCTCGCCATCACCGTGCCACGGTACTTCTTCTTCCCCGCGCTGGCTCTCTACGCCTTCCTCGGCCTCGCCCGCTCGGTGTTCCTGGGCCTCCTGGACCGGCTCCCCGATCGCGATCCCCTCGAAGACAGGGCGGAGGGCGAGCCCGAGGAGACCCGACTCCTGGATATCGGAGAGCTGGGGCGGGAAGGGGAGCCGGACGAAGGCCACATCGAGAATACCGCCTGACTCCGAATCGGGGTCACCTGTGCTGCTAGCCCGAGCCATGCCGACGACGGCCCTTGTCGTGCCCTTCCACAACGAGATCGATCGTCTCTCGAGCGTGATCCGGGCTCTTCGCAACCAGGCCTCCCACGAGGTGGAGATCGTCTTCGTCGACAACAGATCAACCGACGGATCGGTTGACCTCGTACGGGAGCTGGAGGAGGTCGCCTCGAGGAGGTGGCACTACTTCATGGAAGAGCGCGTCGGGAAGTTCCATGCGATGCGGAGCGCGACAGAGTTCTGTGTTCGTGAGCTGGACGCCTCGGTCGTCGGCTTCCTGGATGCAGACAGCTATCCGACGGATGATCGATGGCTGTTCGAAGCGAGCCTCATCTCCGACCAGGCAGGCCATCGGCTCGGGTTCATACACTCGCCGTGCGAGTACAGTGAACATGATGCCTGGCCGCACTTCCGCGCGGCCTGCGAGGCTTGTCATGTCGTGGTCGAAGATGTCTCGAGGCGATTCGGGTGGTTCGCGAACGCGGCGGGCGGTTTTTTCTCGGTCCATCTGCTGCAGTGCTATTTCGGCATTGCCGAACCTGCCACCGAGATCGGGTTGCGGATGTCCCTCTTCGGGCTGTGGCTGGGCCTCGAGGGTCACCACAACGACGCTACCGTCTTGACCTCCGCGCGCCGAATCGTAGGCGACCCCGTGAGCTTCAAGCGGTGGTGCACATACTCCCGGGAGTTCTACCTGGACAAGGATCTCAACCGAGAACGGAAGATCGATCTGGCCAAAGGTAGCCCGGTGCCCGATCTGACGCCCGCCGAGCTGCAGCTCTTTTTCCGACGTCAAGCCGTCAAGATGTCGTGCCGAACTCTGGTGCCGATGGCATTGCTCGGAAGCCGTGGCGACGCCGAGCCGGGGGAGCACGCGCTTTCCGCGATCGGACTGTCCGGCCTCGACCCGGGTGAGGACGAGCTGGCGGACCTCAGCATTGCTGCGGAGACCCTCACTACCTCGCGTTTTGAATCTTTCCTCCAGCAGATCGGGCGCAGCGCCTCCTGCAGACGCGTCGCCGAAGCCGTCGAGCAATGGCTGCACGCGGCCTACAACTCCAGAGCCTTGTTCTTCGCTGTCTCCGGTGCACTGTTCCTCTCCCTATCGCTTGCCCAGGGCTGACCTTCCGTGTTTTGAGCACGTCCTCTTGACCGCGCAGGGGAGGGTCCAGGAGCGAACGAATCGAGAGCCTTCCCACAGCTCCAATTGACACTGTTCTGAAAGCCGCAGTCCTGGCAGGCCAATTGCAGGGATGACGAGGAGCGACCCGGGGGTGATCGACAGGGATCCTCGGGGAAGCGCCGCTCTGAGCGCCCCGAGGGCGGGTTCGATTCCCGCTGCCTCCACTTGCTCGCATCTGGCCCGATTCTCGATGCCGGATTCTTTGCTGTCTTCGCCGCCTACGTAGCGAATCTCCCTACATCCGCCACAGGCGTTTTCCGACAGACAGGGGCAGGCTGCCTGTGTAGACTTCCGGTGGCACATCCCGCCCTTTCACGCCAACGATCCGCACCGGCAAAAGCAGGTGCGTGAAGGATATACACGATGACAAGCCGAGCGACGGCGATCGCCGCATCAGGCAGCAATCGCGGCTGGATCGTCACCTTCGCCGGGACCGGCATCAACCTCGCTCTCGGCGTCCTCTACACCTGGAGCGTCATCAGCAAGGGAGTCCCGGCCGCCTGGAATTGGTCGGAGACCGACAAGTCGCTCCCGTATGCGATCGCCTGTCTGGTTTTCTGCCTCATCATGATCCCGGCCGGCCGGATGCAGGACAAGATCGGGCCGCGCATCGTGGCCACGATCGGCGGTATCCTGGTGGGCATCGGGCTCATCCTGGCCAGTCGCACCACCTCACCGATGGGATACATCCTCGGCTTCGGAGTCCTGGCCGGTGCGGGCATCGGATTCGGCTACGCGTCGGCGACTCCCCCGGCGGTCAAGTGGTTTCCTGCCGCCAAGACGGGCTTGATCGCGGGCCTGGTCGTCTCCGGTTTTGGGCTGGCGAGTGTGTACGCCGCACCGCTCGCCAAGTGGCTGACCACGAGCTATGGCCTGCCGACCATGGTGCTCGCGTTCGGCATCGGGTTTCTCCTCGTAGTGGTCGGCCTGGCCCAATTCCTCACGCCGCCGCCGGAGGGCTACGTGCCTCCCGGAAGCCCGCCGGTGGAGGCTGCCGGCTCGGGCCGGAAAAAGGATTTTGCGCCCGGCGAGATGCTTCGCACCTGGCAGTTCTACGTGCTCTGGTTCATGTACGCCTGCGGTGCCGGGGCAGGTCTGATGATCATCTCCAAGCTGGCGAAGATCGCGCTCGACCAGGCGGGGCTCAGCCTGGGTTTCGTTCTGGTGGCCGTGCTGGCAGTCGGCAATGGCGCGGGCCGCATCGCGGCCGGGACGCTCTCGGACAGGATCGGACGAAAGACCACACTGTTCATCTGCTTTTCCATGCAGGCGGTTCTGATCATCCTGTTGTCGCTCACCAGCGAGGGCAGCTTTCTGGCCCAGCCGGTTGTGCTCGCCCTCCTGTCGGCCATGATCGGGGCCAATTACGGGGCGAATCTGGCCCTGTTTCCCTCGATAACGAAGGACTACTACGGGTTGAAGAACTTCGGCGTGAACTACGGCCTGGTCTTCACGGCGTGGGGGCTGGGAGGCTTCATGTTGGCCCTGCTCGCAGGGAGGGTCTACGATCAGACCCAGGCCTTCACGTTCGCCTATTACTGCTCCGCCGGCCTGCTGGTAATGGCCGCGCTCGTCACCTTCCTCGTCAGGCAGCCGCAGCGCGCCGAATCCCTGGCGCAGTCCGCTGCCGGTCGTCCGATGGCGCCACATCCGGCAGGGTAGAGCCGCCGGTGAGTTGACGGGTCTGGCGGGTGGTCAGGACGAGCCTGCCGATGAGCGCTACGGGCCGGAGGTTGCCAGTCAATCGGCCGACGGCAGCGGCAGCTCCGGGCTCTCCTGTTCGCGCGCCTGCTCGAACGCCCTGAGGGGCCCAGCGCTTCGGACCTGCTCGAGCCAGAAGACACCGTCGTAGGGACCGCTGTTACCGCGCGTTCCAACGAAGTCGATGTCGCCGTCGCCGTCCATGTCGAGCGGGATGAACTTGTCGAACATGCCGCGTTCCCGGCGCGAGAAGTCGTGTCGGGTCCAATCGGCGTCCATCTCACCGGGATTCTCCCACCAGGCCAGGCGGCCGAGCGGTTCGGCGACACCTGCGTCGCCATCGGTGGTGCGGGAGCCGCGGCTGTAACCGCCGGTCATGACGTCCGGGTCGCCGTCACTGTCGATATCGGCGAGGGCAACGCCGACGATCGAGTCGGGCGAGTAGCTGCCGAGGAGATGAATCCGCCACGGCATGCCGGGCTCGGTCGGTTGCTCGAGCCAAACCAGGCGTTGACCCAACAAGGGCGGCATATCGAGGGTCACGATGTCGAGCCTGCCGTCTCCGCTCAGATCGACGAATTCCATGTTGAAGCCGGCGGTGGTCAGCACCGCGTCCGGTTCCACGTTCCTGCCGGCGACCAGGTCGATCGGATGTTCGACAAACTCGAATCTCTCTGCACGGCTGCGGTTCTCGAACCACATGACCCGCCTCTCGGCGACCGAGCCGCCGACGATGTCCACGTCGCCATCTCCATCCAGATCGACCGGCTGCGAGTTGATCGGCCATGGCACCAGCGTCAGCGGATGCTCGATCCAGGCATCGCCGTCGAGTGGCGATCCAACGATCTGGAAAAAGGAGATCTCCTTCGGATCTTGTTGGGCGCGCTCGGGGTCCTGCGCGCCCTTGTTCGGTGTCACGACCTCGAGCCTGCCGTCATCGTTCAGATCGGCTAGAAACACTCGGATGAACGAGCCCCGGTCCAGTGTCACCGGCGGGATCACCCTCTCCCACGTGGCGGCGCGGCGGTTCGCGCCCGGATTCTCGAAGTAGATCAGGTGCGCCAGCTCGCACGCAGCGACGATGTCCAGGTGGCCATCGCCGTTCAGATCGCCGACGGCGACGTCCTCGGCCGCGCCCGCTTCCTGTCCCTGGGCCAGCGTGACCAGCTGCCAGCGATCGGGATCAGCGCTGCCGAAGGCGATTCGAATGTGGCCTTCGGGCACGCCATCGTACTGATCGTCCGACTCGTGCACGGAGACGATGTCCAGGTGGCCGTCTCCATCGAGGTCCGCCATGACCAACCCGTCGCTGCCGCGCAGCTCGACTCCGCTGATGCCCTCGTCGTCGATCAAGTGTTCGCGCCATGAGATGTAAGCGCCGTCCGCGGATCTGGCCTGTGTGAGTCGCGATGCCAGATCGGGTTCCGAGCCTGCTCCTTCGGTGGGGTGTTCGCCGGCAGGAGAACAGCTCATGCAGGCAATCCCGACGAGCACGAGATGAGCTGCCGTTGGCTTCAAAATGGCTCCTGTAACGGGGACTGGCTGCGAGCAGAGTAGGTGGAGGCTGCGAAGGCGCTCGTCGTAGTGTCAACCCTCCGCATGGTCTTGCCGCGCGTGTCATGGGTTCGCAGAGTGGGTCGGCCGAAAGACCGCAAGAGATGCCGTCACCACATGCTCGGCTGACGATCGGACCGTTGATCGGTCTCGACTGACCGCGGAGGCTCAATGAACGTTCGACACTCCCGTATCGCCATCGTGTTTGCCCTCGCTGCCGCGAGCCTCATGGCCTGTCAGCCGGCCGACGACAGCCAGCCGGCGGAAGCAGGCTCGGAGACGGCCGCCGAATCGTCCTCCACCGCCCACGTCGTCGAGGTGACCGCGCTGGATTACGCTTTCGATGCTCCCGACGAGATCCCCTCCGGGTGGACGACGTTTCGTCTGACGAACGAAGGGAAGGAGCACCACTTTCTTCTCCTGCAACAGCTACCCGATGGCAAGACGCTCGAAGAGTACTTGGAAGAAATCGGGGCGCCCTTCGACAGCGTGTGGCACGAGCTGCAGGGAGGTCTGGGCAAGGCGGAAGCGGGCGCGTTGCTGGGGCAGCTTCTCCCCGGATGGTTCGCGTCGGTGAAGCAGTTGGGCGGGCCCGGTCTCGTGGCGCCCGGGGGGGTCGCTCAGACGTCGGTGAAGCTGGAGCCTGGCACCTACGTCATGGAGTGCTACGTGAAAACCGCAGACGGCGTCTTCCACGGGATGCTCGGTATGGCGCGAGTGCTCACCGTGACCGGCGAGCCCTCGGGCGCGCCGGAGCCCGAAGCCGACCTCGCGATCACCCTCTCGAACTTCGAGATGGCGATCCAGGGCGACGTGAAGGCGGGGGAGCAGACCGTGGCGGTCCGTTTTCAGGAGCACCCGGAATTCGGCTTGGGGAACGACGTTCACATGGTCCGGCTGGAGGACGGGACGGACTTGGACGTGGTGGTGAGCTGGATGGATTGGATGAACGTGGACGGTCTGCGGGAGCCCGCTCCTGCGACGTTCGTGGGCGGCGCGCACGAGATGCCGGTCGGGCACACCTCATACTTCACCGTGGATCTGACGCCGGGCCGCTACGCCTGGATCGCCGAATCGGCCGCAGACAAAGGGATGGTGCGCGAGTTCGCCATCGAGTTGCCATGAGCAGCGGGCGTCCGCCGGAACCGTTTCGCAGCGAACTGATTGCCGCATCCAGCGGTGTCGCCTAAATCTAGCTCTGACCCAGATCCAGACCCTCAGCCGACGAGGCCAGACATGAAGCGCCGCACGTTCGTCCGATCCTCGCTTGCCGCAGCAGCTGCTGCCTCTCTCTCGACCCGACGATCGATGGCAGCTCTGTATCAGGAAGCCCCGCAGGCCCCACCGGACGTGGATGCGATCACGGGCGCCGGCAGTGAGATAACCCTGAGGGGGAAGGACATCGCGGACCTGGCCGCTCGAATGCGAGGGCGTCTCCTGCTTCCTGGCGATGATGGCTACGATGAGGCGCGGCACATCCTCAATCCCTCCTTCGACAAGCGTCCCGCCCTCATCGCCCAGCCGACTGGCACGGCGGACGTTCGAGCCGCGGTAGACTTCGCGAGAGACCACGACAACCTGCTGCTAGCGGTGAAGTGCGGGGGGCACAGCGCCTCGGGGAAGTCGACGTGCGACGGCGGCATGCAGATCGACCTCTCGGCGTTCCGCGACGCGCGCGTCGACCCAATCGCTCGCACCGCCAGGATCACGGGCGGAAGCCTGCTGGGGCAGCTGGATCACGAGAGCATGGCCTACGACCTCGTCGTCCCGATGGGCACCGTCTCGCATACCGGCGTGGGTGGCCTCGTGACGGGGGGCGGATTCGGACGCGTCGCGCGCCACTTCGGTCTCTCCATCGATAGCCTTACCGCGGTCGACGTCGTGACGGGCGACGGCGAGTTCCGGCGGGCGAGCAAGGACGAGAACCCGGATCTGTTCTGGGGTGTCCGCGGGGGCGGAGGCAACTTCGGGATCGTCACCTCCTTCGAGTTCCGGCTGCATCCCATGCAGCGCCGGGTGGTCGGCGGCAACATCATGTTCCCGATAGATAGGGCTCAGGACGCTTTGAGCATGTTCGCGGCGTACCAACCAGAGATGCCCGACGAGCTCGATTTGGGGTTCATCGTCGCTCTTCCGCCCGGCGGCGCGGATGGCGTGGTGGGTTTCTTCGCCTGCTGGTCGGGTCCGGAGAACCAGGCGGAACAAGCACTCGCGCCGATTTACGGGATCGGGACCCCCGTATCCGACGGCATCAAGGCGCTCGACTACGTCGCGTTGCAGCGGTCCGGGGACACCGACGACCCGAGAGCGCGCGCTTCGTACCTGAAGAGCGGCTTCATTCTGGACATGCCTGCCGGCCTGATCTCGGCGATCCTCGACGGTATCGAGGGGGATCCGGGACGCTCCACCGGAGTCTTTCTCCAGTCTGGTGGAGGAGCGATCGGGCGCGTCTCGAACGACGCCACGGCATTCGCGCACCGAGATATCTTCGGCAACCTCCTGTGCTCCGTCGGCTGGAGGTATGGCGACGATCCGGGCCAGCACATCCAGTGGATTAAGCAGTACTGGGCCACCCTCGAGCCGTTCACCAAGGGCTTTTACGCGAACGACCTGGGTGTGGACGCGGGTGCCGCCGCGATCAACGCCAACTACCGGGGCAACTACGACCGGCTGGTGCAGATCAAGAACAAGTACGATCCGGGCAATCTGTTCCGTCTCAACGCGAACGTGCAGCCGACGGCCTGAACGAGATCGCGAGTGTGACCGGATTCCGCATCCGGGGATTGGGGAGGTCCCGCCGGACCGCCCCTTCCAGCATCCTCCGCGCGGGTCTCGCCGTGGCGTTTTCCCTCCAGCTGTCCGCCTGCGGTGGGGAAGGGGACAGCTCGGCCGCGCTGGAAGCTGCCGTCCATCGGAGCATGGCCCTCATGAACGAGGCCGATTGGGAGACCGCCTACCGCGAGGTACTTACGAACGCACAGAGGGCTGCTTGTTCGCTTGAGGAGTACGCCGAGAGCGAGGGCGCGGGCCTGGAGTCGCTGAGGGAGACGGTCGGCGCCGGTGAGCTTAGCGTGATCGAGCTGAGCACGGAGGTCGTGGGTCAGGTCGGCCTCGTGATGGGCACGATCATCTACACGGCGCAGCTCAGCGAACAGTTGGAGACGGAGGGCCAGGTCTCGGGTGCCGGTCTCGTGGCGAGGAGGAACCTGGGCACCGCGACCGCCGACAACCCGGACTACTGGGTCTTCGAGGACGGTGCGTGGCGTTGGGTGCAGAGACGCTCCGACTCGCCATGCTTCAACGACGCCGACTTGACCTCGATCGAAGCCGCCCAGCAGCAGGTGGGGGTGGAAGTCCAGGACTGAACGCTACCGCCCTCTGGTGTGAACGAGTTGACCACCGGCTAAGGGGTTCTTTTCCGCAGAGTCGGGAGACGCTTCGAAGGCCCCCTCGCCGATCACCTCCTTCAGACGAGCCTCGCCCAACGCTCTCCCTCCCCTGGAACTTCCTTTAACACCCTTTTGTGCAGCGACTTGCGCTCCTGTCCGAAGTAGAGATCTCCGTTCGTTGTTTGGGCAGATGGCGTCCACGGTCTAGTTTTGGCTCGTCGTGGAAACGGCCAGCCGGTGGCTGGCGCGAGGTTTGCGGCCGATTCGGCAGCGGTAGTCCGCAAGAACGGCACGAGACACGAGACCAGACACCTGAACGGAGCATTCTGGGAGCATCCCATGAAGAGGTTGAGAGCTATCCGGCTTGGCGCGTTCATGGCCGCCGCACTAGGCATCGGCCTGGCCGCTTGCACGACTGATTCGACCGGTCCCGCGCCATCGCCGCCGCCTCCTCCGCCACCCACCCCGGCGGAGATCAGCATTTCCGGTGTCGTGGACCCGGAAACAGGGGAGGATCTTCCCCAGAGTGGCGACGGGATCATGGTCAGCGGTCGCATAGGCGTCGTGATCGACTTCGATCCCGGCTCGTCGAGTCTCCAATCGCTCGACGTGATCTTCGAGCATGAATCGGGAGCTACGGAGGAGATACCGTGCGCGGAGGCGGTGCAGGGTGCGTTGAGCCATGGCACGATCGGCCTCAGGGCGGATATGCAGAGCGTGCAGTGCGTCATAGACACGGGCGAGGGCGCCGGCGCCTGCCAGGGTCAGGCGATGTCGGCACGCTTCGCCAACGGCACCTACACGATCTCGACGGAGCTGACGTTGCAGGATGGTGGAACAGCCAGCGTCGACGGAGATGATCCGCTGATCTTCGACAACGGTGAAGCGTCGGGGGGCATGGCCCTCGACGTCGGTCCACGTGTGGTGAGCGTCGGAGACGACTTCCCCGACTTCGGCGTCGAGGCGGGCGTCGGCTTCTGGGGCGGGCCGCGTGATCTTTCCTGGCGCGCCTGCCCCGTCGTCTTCGACCCGGAGCTGTCGGACATTTGCACGATCGAGATCTCGGGCGGCACGCTCGATGGCACGGGCCACCTGGACCTCGGCAACGGTCCGGGTCAACGGGCCTCCAGCGAAGCCCCGTTCACCTACACGGCCGCCTACCGGGATGCGGATGGCGAACCGGTGAACGAGGGTCTCGTGGAGGACGACCCCACCGGAGGCGGGCACGTCATCGGGGACGGATCGACGGGCTTCAAGATCCTCCTGTGCGATGGTACAAACGTGACAGCGTTCTTCGACATGCAGAGTGATGTTCGTCACCTGGACACAACCGCGCCCTCCTGCTCCGGGGGGAGCTGTGCGCCGGAGATCGCAGGCATGGCCGTCCTGCAGAACGGCCTGTACAGCGACGGCGCAATCACGCTCGGCGGGCTCTCGGACGGCGGCGTCGGCGGAGTCTACGGCGTGACCACGATCGTGGACGCCTACGAGTTCGACTCGGGCGATCCCGACGACCAGGAGCTCTTCCTCGAGAACCCCGAAGGCATGGCCGATCTGCCGGAGGATGACGGGTGCGGATTCGGGGAAACCACCGACAGTGCGGTACAGTTCGGCTGTGGCGGAGCGGAGGCGGGGCTTCCCGTGGACGCCTACTTCCTCGTGGTCTCCGAGGTGGCGGATCTTCTGGGGAACGCCCTGGGAGACGGGAACATGGACCGGGAGATCGACGACGAGTTCTCGGACAGCGATGAGCTCGGCGTCGACCGGACCGCACCCTCCCTCGAGGAGCTCGAGCCGGCC
This sequence comes from Gemmatimonadota bacterium, assembly GCA_039587445.1. Classification (GTDB taxonomy): domain Bacteria; phylum Gemmatimonadota; class Gemmatimonadetes; order Palauibacterales; family Palauibacteraceae. The sequence goes on along the minus strand of JBDHIM010000017.1, from coordinate 14,287 downwards.
CAGGAGGATCCGGTGTTCGTATGGAACCCCGACCTCACAGCTGCCGGCTGCCCCGATGCCGCTCCCGGATCGCCGGACTGCGAGACGATCATGTGGGAGTCGGTGGACCCGGATCTGGCGAGCGGCGATGACCCGAGCGGCCTGGAGGCGGGATCGTGCGGCGCAGTGTGCGCCGACGATGACGGCGACGGCCAGCTGATCGAAGCCGAGATCCTGGCCAGCCCGAGCGGCGGCAACGACGACGAGCTCCTCTCGGTCAGCAACGCCGGCCTGGGCCCGGACATGTTCGAAGCTTTCTTCTGCGGCGGTGGTGGGAACGGCGCGGAGTGCGACGGCACCGACGACGGGGAGTACAGCGTCGAGATCCGGACGACCGACCAGGCCGTGAAGGAAAACAACGCCCACTCAGAGGTGCTCGACTTTGTGCTCGACGTGACGCCACCGGTAGTCGGCTTCGGCGGGATCACCGGCCTCAACTCTTCCAACGCCGCGTCGGTAAACTTCGTCCTTGATGCCACGGTAACGGACCGCAACGGTGACGGAACGGCCGTGGCCGAAGCGACCGTCCAGGTCACGATCGATGGCGGCGACGGGACCTGCGACGGCTCGGGTGGCGGCGATGACTCCATCTCAGAGGCGGACGTGCTCGTCTCTCCGAACGAGGACGCCAGCGGCGCGACCGTCACGGTCGACGTCACGGATCAGGTGAACAACAACGACGGTGACTTTGAGGTCACGTTCACCGCGGAGAATCAAGACGGCAACCTCGGCGTGGGCACCTACGACTACTGCTTCATCCTCACCGGGGATGACGGGGCGAGGCGGAAGGACGGCACCGAGGACGGCATCGAGTCGACCTCGTCCGCCCAGAAGAGCTTCGAGTGGCAGTAGTCCTCCGGCCAAGACTATGTAGCTGAAAGAGATGCGGCGGCCCGGCTTCCAAGCCGGGCCGCTGTGCCGTTCCCCCCGGCGCTGAGCCAAGGCTTGCCTGTAAGGTTTCTCCGCCCCACCGCATCAAACCTCTTGCCCGCAGCTGTTGAGTGATGGATCACTAGAATGGAGGCCGAGGTGCGAGAACTGTCCCCGCTGTACGGCAAGCAACTGGGCCAGCGCATAGAAGGCCGACGCATCGTGAAGCGCTACGATGCGCCGAAATGGGCGGCGGCATCTGTCGCTGCCATGGCCTCGGTTCTCGTCTTCATGCTACTCGGTGTGATTCGTCTGCTCATCAGCCTCGCGGGCTAACGCGTCGCTACGCCGCCTACTAACGCAACCAGGAGGAGGGTGCGTCATGGAGCGGAACGACCGGACACGCGAACGGTTTCATCCGGACATCGCCGTGGTGGCACTTGCATTCGTGGTCTCATGTGGGCTGGCGGCGCTCGTCAGCCTGACGATCGCCGTTTTCTGAGCGTCCGGGGATCTCGAGAGTTCGGGCGTCTCGAATCGGGTGGGGAATTCCACTACAAACGGCCGCGAGGATTGCACGACAGACACGGGATCGGGTGCTCGCTAGAATAGCGCGGAGCTTGTCAGGAACGCCCAAGACCGGAGGTCTGCGCTGACGCTCGAGTTGCGCCTCGTGCGCTTGATCCCGCTGGCGATAGCTCTTCTTCTAATCTTCAGCGGCCTTCCCTAAGTCCAGCCGGTTCGGCGTCCGGGAAGCCGCGCACGCATCTCCGTACTCCAAGCCGCACGTCCCAGTCGCACGGCTTGATCGCCAGACACCGCGGAGCCTACGGGCGGCTGGCGTGTACTCGGCGGGATGCCAAAACTACGGGAGCTCCGGAAGAGGCCCTCGCGCCGGACGCTGACCGCGGGCTCGACCTTTGCCCTGGTCTCGGTGCTGGCCCTGGCGATCCCGCTCAACCCGGCCTGGGTGGTCGGGGGCCTCGCACGGCTCTCGCCCGACGTGACCTACTTCGTCGAGACCGAGCGCGCTGCCTTAGCCCTCACCATCGACGACGGTCCCGATCCCGTCTCGACACCCGTTATCCTCGAGGTTCTGAAGCGGCACGGCGCGCGCGCCACTTTCTTCATCGTCAGCGACAGGGTCCCCGGAAACGAGGCGTTGCTGAGGCGGATACTGGACGAAGGCCACGAGATCGCCAACCACCTCACTCGCGAAGAGCCGAGCATCCTTCTCCCCGCTCAGCGCTTCGAGGAGGAGCTCCGCACGGCCCACGAGACCTTATCGGAATACCAGGGGTCCAGGTGGTTTCGGCCGGGGTCGGGTTTGTACGACGATGAGATGCTGTCGACGGTCGGCAGGTACGGGTACTCGACGGCTCTGGGATCGGTCTACCCGTACGATGCCCAGATCCCGTCAGCCTGGTTCGCCGAGCGGTACATCCTCGCCAACGCTGGACCAGGCGCGATCATCGTGCTGCACGATGTCGGCGCCCGCGGACGGCGCACGGCGGCTGCGCTGGACGAGATCCTTCCTGAGCTCGCGGCACGAGAGCTCGAGGTGACGACGCTCTCGGACCTGGCGAACTAGATAGTGCAGACGCGGTTCTTACCGGAGGCCTTGGCCCGGTAGAGAGCTTCGTCGGCCGCGGCGATCACCTGGATGAGATCCGTTCCGTCATCCGGGAAGGACGCGACCCCGATGCTGATGGTCGGCTTTAGCGGAACCGCGTCCCTCTCGAGGCCGGCGTTCTCCAGCTCCAGCCGGATCTCCTCCGCTACGACGCTCGCGCTCTCCGCGTCCAGGCGTGGGAGGAAGGCGGTGAATTCGTCCCCTCCGAAGCGACAGGCCTCGCCCCGCTCTCCAAGAACCCGAGCGATGAGCTTTCCGGTCTCCTGTATGGAATATGCTCCGAACAGGTGTCCGTGCGTGTCGTTGATGCGCTTCAGGCCGTCGAGGTCCATCATGAGGACGGACAGGCACGCACCGCGGTTCGCGGCGACCCTCAGGGACAGCTCGAGAGCATGGTCGAACTTCCGCTTGGACTGGAGGCCCGTGAGCGCATCCGTGCCCAGGAGATACCCGACCTGGCCGGCGAACTCGAGGTCGATGTCGTCGGCGAGGAAGAAGCGGAGCACTGTCTCGCCGATGAACACCTTGTCTCCGTCCCGGAGAGAGGTCGTTCCTTCCAGCGGTAGGCTTCCCACTTGCGTTCCGTTGGTCGAGCCCAGGTCTCGGACCACGTAGCTGCCGTCGGGGCGAGCGGAGATCTCGCAGTGCTGTCGGGACGCCTGCAGGTCTCCGATCACCAGGTCGCACTCCGAGGACCTGCCGACGACCGCGCGCTGCTCCAAGACCAGGTGCTTCCCCAGGTCGGCCTCGTGGCCCTGGATCAAGGTCAGGCAGCCGGTGCGCGACTCGATCTGCGATTTCAGGTACTCCGCGAGGCCGGGGAACGCACCGACTCGAGTCTGATCCGGATCGTCTTTGCCCATGGCCTTTGCCGTTCGAGAACGACCTCGACTCTCGCTACCGTGCTTCAAAGCTGTGCCTTATAGTGGGGTCCTCCCGGCGCCTCCGGCCAGCACCCGCGGCCGGTTATTGCTGAGACGTGCTTTTCTTGAGAGATTTCCCGAGACACCAATCAATTCGAGTGTATCTTGGGAAAGCTCCATTGCTCCCCGATAATCGAAGCCTCTTCCAGGAGGGAGACCATGCACAACATCGTTCTGAGCCGGTTCGTGAAAGCGGCGGTGGTACTTGTTGCGGCGGTAGCGCTGCTGCCCGCATCCGTTCTCGGCCAAGGCGCGCAGGGCGAGAAGTACCAGCTTCGCCGGCTTGCCGGTCACGGCCTCTACGCGCGCGACTACCCGGCCGAGGCCTTCTTCATTCTGGAGGAACTCGGGGACAACGCGCTCGCGTCCGGAGACACGGCCGGCGCGATTCAGGCCTACCACGACGCCGCCTGGATCGCCGGGCAAGCGGCCAAGGAAGCGGACGCCATGTTCGACCCGAAGACGATCGGCGTCGGCGTCGACTACCGGCCCAAGGCAGCTGCCCAGGAAGCGCAGCGTATCCTCGAGAAGGCGATGGCGATCGGGGGCTCCGGCACGGCCGAGCTGGCACCACTGACGCTTGATCGCGACCTCGAGGACCGAGAGGTGGGCATGGAGATCGGCCGGGTTCTGTACGCCATCGAGAGGCCATACCTCTCCACGCTCGTGTTCGAGATAGTGGGTGATCAAGCGCTCGCCAGCGGCAACAACGATCTGGCCGAAAGAGCCTTTCGAGAGGGTTGGTTCGTGGCCCACGAGGAGTACATGCGCCGGAATCTGACCTACGATCCGAAACAGGTGGGGGTCGCGCAGCGAACCTACGAAGGCTTCAAGCAGGTCGCCGAACGGTTGGAGGAGAAGGCCGACAAGGCGGCAGGCTAGCCGCCGGCACGATTCGCCGTCCCTCGTGGTTCCGCAGATGGGGCCACGAGGGTGCTGATGGGGCGCCGTGGCTGGCTGGCGATCGCGCTGCGCCGGCTTGGGCTGATCAGCGCGGCGGGTCCTTCAACCGAAGGTACACGTCGCCCCCTCCTCCCCAGAACTTAGACCCCTCCTGAGCCTCCCGGACGGAAAGGGTGTTGAGGTAGATCGCCACGGCCAGTCCGTCGCTCTCTCCCTCCAGGCGCAGCGCACTCGCAGGATAGACGTCGGGCCGGCCGGCGATCGGGGTCCCGGACTTGATGCGTTGGTAGAGCGGCTCGAGAGGGAGGGCGATTTCCTCGCTTCCGCTGGGAGTGCTCCGGGTCACGCGGACGAAGGCGCTGTCGGGTCCGATGTGGATTCTCAGGGTTTCCCCGGCCACGCTGAACGTATCGCTGGGCCACCGATCCCAGCGCAGCGCGTAATCGTAATCCCCGATCATGAGCACCTCTTGTCGCCGCTCCGCGAACAGGTGGCGCATCCCCGTCTCGCCCTCCCAGCGCCCTACGTACGCGAAGCCCAGGTGCTCCGCGATCGTTCGCGCCCGTGGCTCCGCCTCGTGTCGTCTCGACGCCCGCGTTCCCTCGCCGATCGTATCAATCACGGCCAGGCTGCCGAACAACGGTTCGATCGCTCCCGTCCCGTGGGTCTCTATCAGGTAGCGCAGAATCGCGCTCACTTCGCGCCGATCCTCGAAGGCGATCTCGCCACCGGCCGGACGGGCCCGGCCGTCCTCCAGCATCCCGTTCGAGTCCAGGATGCGAGTCAGGCGCCGAACCTGACTGGCCTCCGACACGGCGTACGCCGACCATGGGCCGCCGAACGTCGCCACGGCGACGATACAGAGCGTCAGTGGGATCACCAGGATGTTCCGTGATCGGCTGACCACGTAGAAGATCGCTATGCCGGCGAGCCAAAGGGCCAGGACGGCGAGGAAGTACCGTTTTTCCGTGATCCCGTACTGATCGATGCGCTTCCAGATCGCCAAGAGCAGCATGACGATCGACGGCACGAGCGCCAGGTAGTACCACCGGGCGTACGTAGCGACCCAGAGGTTTTCGGTCCGGTCGCTGATCGGGTAGACCAGCAGGAGAGAGAGGATCCCCGCGACGGCGACGCTGGAGACCAGGTACCCGATCCAGCCACTCGGCCACGTCTGGGTTAGCAGGATGCGCCCCAGATACAGCGTGAGGATGGCCAGGTAGACGGTGACGAGAGGGATGAGGACGTACTGTGAAAAGACCTTGAGTCCGATCGGGTATTCGGCCGGCAGCTCGGCGTCGGCCAGCACGGTCCGCATTCCCGCCAGGAAGAACCAGGTGTTGAAGACGAAGGCGATCAGCACCCACAGGCGCACGTAGGCGTCCTCCTCTACGTTCACGCCGAGCAGGTTGTCGATGCCTGCCAGGGCGATCGCGAGGCCGACGAAGAGAACGGCGGAGTACAGCCCCGAGATGAGGAAGCGGAGGAAGAGGGTCTTGTTGTACTCCCAGAAGGCGCTTTGTACGCTGGCGTCCGGTCCGCTCCCGCCCTCTCCGCTCGCCCCGATGAAGGGAGCGAATGCGGCCAGCAGGTGGAAGGCGATCGCCGCCTGAAGCAGGCGCTCGATCTGAACCGGCTCGGACCAATCGGGCCACGCGAAGAAGAAGGCGGTCAGCGCCGCGAGCCCCAGAAGGCGGGCCGACCAGACCCGGGCCGGTTGCCAGGCTCTTCGCTCAGACACAATGCGCAGGGCGAAGAAGAGCGGAAGACCGAGGGCCGCTGCGAAGAGAAGCCGGAGCCAGAAGTCTTCGTCCGACGCGTCGACCGCGACGAGGCCGGCTGCGGCGGCCACGATTGCCGAGCCGAGGACCAGTGGGAAGCTGGCCGCCGTGTCGCGAGCGCTCGCTATCAGGCGGTCGACCGATGGAAAACGCATCCCGGCCAAGCTAACCGCGGGCTCCCGGCGTGACGAGAGATCGGCCGCGGTCGTCAGTCAGGTGATCGCCCCGATGAGGAGGATCCCGATACCGGGAAGGATCGATGTGACCGCCATACGAGCGTCCCTGTTCGTGCTGTCCGCCCTGATGGTCGGCGAGGGCGCAGTGGGCCGGGTCCCCTCGGCTCTGGCCCAGCAGCCGCGGCCAGAGGCCGCTCTGACGGCGGTCGAGCGCGACACGGTGCCGGCGGACGCCTATCTGGATGCGCCGGTGCGAGCCCTGATGGAGCGCGCCCGCGCGGCCAGGGGGCGCACGGACACCACGCTCCAGAGCTTCGAGGTGACCTGGCGCGAGCGAGCGTACCTGGGGTTGGATGCCGAGAGGCTCCGCCGGGAGCGGCTCCTCTTCCGTCAGGAGCGGGCCGCGCGCGTGCACTGGCGGCAGGGCGATGAACGGGTCGTGAAGTGGCTGGGGATCCGCCAGCAGTCTGCGTTTGGTCGGGCCGAGGAAGACCCGGAGATCACTTTCGCGTTCCTGGACCCATCTTCTGATCGTCTCTTCCTGGGCGACGTGTGGGCGGTGCATCCGCTCGCCGACACGGCCGCGATCCATTACCGCTACCGCAGCGGAGACACGCTGCAGATTCACCTCCCCGCCCTGGATCGAGCCGTTACGATGGTCGAGGTGGTCGTCGAGCCAAGGGAAGCACGGTTCAACCTGGTTGCGGCCTCGCTCTGGCTCGACCTGGAGACGGCACTCCTGATAAGGGCCGTCTATCGCCCCGCCCGGGACTTCGACCTCGAGAAGGATCAGCCCGAAGAGGCGGGCGACGTTCCCCGGTTCCTGAAGCCGATTCGATTCGCCACCGACTGGGCGGTGATCGAGTACGGCCTTCAGGAGTTCCGGTGGTGGCTTCCAAGCCGCATGGCGTTCAAGGGCAGGGGGAGGATCGCGAGCGCCGCGACCTTTCCGCTCGAGGTCGAGTGGTCGTTCGATGAGTACGTGATGAACGCGCCCGAGACGCTGGATCCCGGGGAAGATCTGCCGCTCGGTTGGGAGCGCACCGTGCTGCGAGGCGACAGCGCCCAGGACGGTTGGCGCGCCCGGCGTCGCCGGATGCGCGAACGGGAGAGGGCCGAGGAAGGGGATGAGGATGTGCGGCTCGAGCCTGCCAAGCTCGACAATCCGGACGCGGGCGGGCGCACCGGTTCGGACGATGACGCCGACGCCGGCACGGCGATCGTCATCCTCCCTCCGCGGGAGATCCTGGAGAACTCGCCCGAGCTTCCCGAGCCCATAGGGACCGGAGAGCCCCTGCTCAGCCCGGAGGAGGTACGCGCTGCCCGCAGCCAGCTGGAGGGGATCGAGCTGCCGCCGGAGGCCGCGGGAAAGCCGAGCCTCATCGGTCCGGTCAGCATGCTCCGCTACAATCGCGTAGAGGCGTTGAGCGTCGGGGTCGGCGTCTCCGTACCGACGGGCGCCCACACCGCGCTCAGGGTGAAGGGGCGATTCGGCGTGGCCGATCTCTACCCGAACGGGGAGCTCTACTTTGGCCGGACCACCGAGCGCGGAGAGATCGGCTTCGCTGTATATCGCCGCCTGGATCCCATCGGCGATTGGGGTAATCCTCTCGGCTTGGCCAACTCCTTCAACGCCCTTTTCCTCGGGACGGATGACGGCCAGTACTTCAGAGCTACCGGTGTCGAGGTCGCAGCGGACAGGGTCTTCAGCCAGCTGCGATTGGAGGGACGTCTCTTCGCGGAACGACACCGAACGGCGGAGAAAAACACTGATGTCTCGATAGCCAATCTTATAAGTGGCAACAAGTTTCAACCGGTGCTTCAAGCGGATTCTGGGGACGTCGTGGGCCTATCGACCCGCCTCCGGGTCTGGAGCTCACCGGAATCTCCCGGCCCGGCGATCAGCGGCACGCTGTGGGGTGAGCTGGGTGGTGGGGACTTCGAGTACGCGCGCGTGGCCGGCTCGACGGCCGCGGTGCTCCCGCTCGGCCACCGCTTCGGAGCGGCCGTGGAGCTCGGCGCCGGGATCGCCGGCGGCACGGTACCGGCGCAGCGCCGCTATTACCTCGGGGGGCCGTACACCCTTCGTGGGTATGAGACGGGCGCCCGACAAGGAGAGGATTTCTGGATGGGCCGGTTCGAGTTCGCGGCGCTGCTCGGACGGGTCGACCGCTTCGGACCGGCGCGAGCGATCCGGCTCGTCGGCTTCTTCGACGCGGGTTGGGCGGGTGAGAGCTTCTCGACGCAAGACCATGCGCTGGCCGTCGGCGGCGGCGTCTCTCTACTGGACGGGCTGTTTCGGATTGACCTCGCCAAGGGGCTCAGCGACGGTGGGGTGTGGAGGCTCTACTTCTACGGGGACGGTCTGTTCTGATCAGGCTCCATGCGTCGCCACGAGTTTGACCGCGCCGCAGACCTTCCTCAGCGCCGTCAGGCGATATCTCCCGCCGGCTGGACTTCCGTCACGTGCTCCCGGATCCCCTCGCCGCGACCCTCTCGCTCCGCCAACGCCTGCTCGCCGCCTCGGTCCGTGCGGACCATGCGGGCATAGAGGGTGATCTTCGAGTCGAAGACGTACCTGAAAAGAAGTCGCGTCCACGACTGGTGAGCATCCAGGCCGTCATACCATTCTGACGCCGCCGCCTTGAGCTGGGGCAGCCGATGCCAGGGCACGGACGGGAAATCGTGGTGCTCGTTGTGGTACCCGACGTTGAAGGCGAACCGGTTCATTCCGCCGTAGTAGCTGAAGGTTTCCTGCGCGCCCTGGTCTTCGTTCACCATGTAATGCCGCTGGATCCAGCGGGCGCCGAGGGGATGAAGACCGGCGGCGAAGAACATCGAGGCAACGAGATACAGCAGGGCGGTCCATCCGAACGCCAGCACGATCAGCACGTCCGCTCCGAAGACGATGACCCAGTTGAGGAGAATCCAGCGGTCGAAGGTCTTGACCTCTTTGACGCGCATCGTGTGAACCGCCGCGAAGATCGGGAACAGCGCGAGCCAGAGCGCCTTCCGGATCGACGAATTGCCGACGAGCCTCGCCTCCCACTCGCTCGGAATGTCGGCATCCAGCTCGTACACGCCCTGATAGGAGTGATGCTTCAGGTGGTAACGCTGGAAGGAGACGGAGGTCGGAAACGCGCTCGGGATGTTGGCCAGGCAGCCCGCCAACGTGTTGAAGATCCGCTTCTTGAAGATGAGGTTGTGGCAGCACTCGTGGATTTGCACGAACAACGCGTGGTTCGCGACGGCTCCCACCGTGTAGGCGACGAGGAGGAGGACCCACCAGGGCTTGCCGACGACCCAGACGGCTGCGGCGACTTGAAGAGCCACGAGAGCGACGATCGCCAGAAAGCTGTACGGATTTCTCCCGATGAGCTTGCGAACGTCGGGGTGCTCGCGGAGAATGGCCTGCGTTCGGGCCTTATGGGGCTCTGCCTCTGGAGAATAGGAAAAACCTTCCGGTACGGACGACAAGACACCCATCCTTTCAATCCAGTCAGCGCATGGTTCTGAAGCGGGAAGGACAAGAATAAGCTATGCGAGGCCGCTCCTCCCGGCTATCCCGATGACGGCGGCGTGAGCGCCCTTCGGCGCCGGCTGCCCGCTTGGGTCAGGACTCTCCTGGCCCTGATCGTCGCCCTGACGGCGCTCCGAGTCCTGGAGTGGGCCATGGTGCCAGCCCCGCCGCCGGAGCTCGCGACCGAGACGCCGCCCGATCTTCGAGGCTGGGACTACATCGGCTGCTACGATCTCGAGGTGGATCCATGGAGCTTCAGCCGGTACGTGGTGAACTCGGACTCCTCCTCCCGAGCCTTCCTGACCGCGCCGAGCCGCGTCATGCTGCTGCCGGATTCTCTGGATGAGTGGGGGCGAGCATACGGCACGCGCCGCGCCGCACCGCTCTCCGGCGACCACGACGAGAGGCTTGCCCGATCCCTCCGCTGGTTCGTTCGCGCGGACACGCTCTGGCTCGTTTGGGCGGCAGGCGCTACCCGGGTCGGGGTCGCGCTATTCGCCGACGGCGACAGCTTGATCGGACGAGCCCTCTCCCTCCGAGCCGACTCCGCGCAGGGGACGGCGGCGGCCGGAGCGTGGAAGATCAACTGCTCCACCTTCGAGCGTGACGGAGCTCCCGAGAGACCTCGTCGGTAGCTTTATCCATAGCTTCGTCGATAGCCCCGTCGCTGGCGGCCGAGGGTGACTTTCACGCTTTGCACGTTTGCCACGATCACCCGTAGCTTTCGGTATGCAGATGAGCTACAGGTGATGAACCCAAGAGGCATGTAAAAGGAGGAAGCTCATGTCATCGATCGCGAAGGTGATCGAGGTCATCTCGGAATCGGATGAGAGTTGGGATGATGCGGTCCAGAACGCGCTGACTGAGGCGGCGAAGACGGTCGACAACATCAAGAGCATCTGGGTGGAGAACATGACGGCCGTCGTCGAGGGGAATCGCATCGTGCGTTACCGGCTGAACGCGAAGGTCACGTTCATCGTCGGAGGGCACGACTAGCCGTCGGCTCATTCAGCCGCTGGGCCGTTCGCCCGGTGGGAGAGCGGGGTGGCTCGACGAGCCGCCCCGTTTTTCCATCAAGCGCATCCTATGTCAGCCGCGCTGTCGACCCCTTATACTCCGCCGTTCGGGATTTCCGCGCCTCAGTCGAGGTGTAACTCCACAAAGCTCGAAACGGAGGAGTCAATGAGGAAGCTGTGCGCAGTTTTTCCGGTCTTCACGCTCTTCGCCGGCCTGTCGACTCCGGCGGTCGCCCAGGAGGGAGAGTCGTGGGAGACCCAGGAGACGGTCTACGCCGTCACGCTGATCCGGGTGCACCCGAACATGGGCGAGCAGTACCTCAACAACCTGAAGCGAACCTGGGTGACGGGTGTTGAGGCGGCGGTAGCGGAAGGTTTGACGACCGACTACAAGGTCTTCCAGACCATCACGACCAACGACCGAGGGTACAATCTCCTGCTCGTCACCGAGCACCCGAACCTGGCTTCGTTCGATGCGACGGCCGAGTGGCGCGCCAAGATCCAGCGGATCGGCGACGCCGTCGAAGCGATGATCAGCGAGCAGGAGTCGGATCGCATCACGAGCACCGTCTACCCCCAGATCCGAGACATCATGAGCTCCAAGCTCATGCGCGAGATCAAGTTCATCGACGAATAGCCAGAAGTCGCTAACCGGCGCGGGAATCCCGAACTTCCATCTCCGGTGCCGCCGCCGGCGCGTTTCTAAAAGACGACCCCCCAGGCTGACGGGCGACCCCCAGACTGACGGGCGTTCACCCGCCACTTGACGCGATCCGTACGGTGACGTATGGTTGCCGTGAGGGACGGAAGCCCGTGCGGTCAACGGTGAAGCGTCTTGGGGGACTGCTAGTTGCTCCGGGCTCGTGCGGGTCTTCCGATCCTCCCCTCTGATGTCCCTCTCCGCCGTCTTCGAACCGTCTCATGCGTCAACCCTCTCCCTACCGCTTCCCAGTTATTCGCTCAATAACGCCTGCAACTGCGAGACGACGACGGGAAGAGCTGCCTCGACCGCTTCGGTCATCGAGCCGCCGACCGAAACGACATCCGCAGCCTCTACGGCGAGGATTACGACCTCCTTGGCGACGGGAAGGTTCATCGCACGCCCGGCTCGCAGCGCGTCGAAGAGGCCGACGTAGTGAGCCGAGGTGCCGGGAGTCGTCTTCCAGTCCTCGTCTTCCTCGATGAAGTAGACGGTCCCGGGCGCCGCTTGGCCCGTGACGACGGTGTCGACGACGACCAGGCGCCGAACGCCCTGAAGGTGATCGAGCAAGGCGAAGCCCGACTCGGGGGTCTCGACGATGTCGACGCTCGCACGCCCGCGGGTGCCCAAGTCGCGGCGTAGCGCACGGGCCACCCGGAAGCCGAGCGCATCATCGGCGAGGAGGTCGTTCCCGAGGCAGAGCACCCTGACGTTCAGTGGATGCGGTGTGTTGGGAGGCGGTCCGGGACGTGCCGGCTCGGCAGGCCGCATGGGAAGCGTCCGCTCAGGGTCGTTCGCGGGAGACGTTACCATCCGAGTCGCGGCGGAGTCGCTCGACGATCCCGCCGTCCGGGCCGCGCACACGCAGCAGGAGCGGCATGCTGCCGGGCAGCGAGTGGCTGGCGCAGGCGTGACAGGGGTCGTACGCGCGGAAGGCCATCTCGACCATGTTCAGGATGCCGTCGGAGACTTCGCCGCCAGAGATCAGTCCCTTGGCTGCCTTGTCGACGCTCATCGCGATGCGGGCCGAGTTGTTCTGGGTGGCGACGATAAGGTTTGCCTTCTCGACGACCCCCCGTTCATCGGTCCAATAGTGGTGGAAGAGCGTCCCTCTCGGAGCTTCGACCACTCCGATGCCCTCGGCGGGCGCCTCCGTGGGCAGGGTGCGCACGTCCGGATTCGTCAGATCGGGATCGTCCGCCAGCTCCTTCAACCGCTCGGCGGCGTAGAGGAGCTCGACGACCCGGGCCCAGTGGTTGGCCAGCGTGTGATGGACCGGCTTTCCGCCCAGCGTCTCGAAGAACTCCTCGTACGCCTCCTGGGCCAGCGGGGTGGCCATTCCCCCGGCGACGTTGAGCCGGGCCAGCGGGGCCACCGCGTAGATTCCGCTGTCCGTCCCATCAGTGAAGCCCCGCCAACCCACGGGCTTGAGGTAACAGAACTTGACGTAACTCCAGGGCTCGACGTGCTCGGCGACCCAGTCGAGGTAGTCGGCCGCCGCGAATGTCGTGACTTCCTGACCTTCCGGTGAGACCACGCGGATCCCACCATCGTAGAAATTGACCCGGCTCTCATCGTCCACGAGCCCCATGTAGTAGGTGCGGTGAGTGAAGTCGTCGGAGGTGATCAGGCCGACGTACTCCTTGTTCTTCAGCACGACGTCACGGAAGAGCTGCAGCGTGAACTTCCCAAACTCGACCGCCTCGTTGGCCACCTCCCGGATCTGATTCTGAAGGTCCCGAGTGATGTGCTTGGCCACCCCGCCGGGCAGGCCGAGAACGGGATGGATGACCTTGCCCCCGATCGCGGAGATGATCTCCTCGCGCAGGCGTCTACGCATCGCGATGACCTGTTTTCCGACCTCGGCGCCGACCACGCCGATCACGCCCAGCACGTTTCTCTCAGCCGCCGGAGCGGTAGGCCCGACGACGAAGTCGGGGCCACCCAGAAAGTAGAAGTGGAGTGCGTGGTCCTCGGCCATGAAGGCCGAGTAGACGAGCTCTCGGATCTTCTTGGCCGTCGGCGTGGGCTCCACGCGGTACAGGTGATCCAGCGCCTTCGTCGCCGCCATGTGGTGCGCGGTCGGACAGACGCCGCAGATACGCGACGTGATCTGGGGCATCTCCTCGGCCGGTCTGCCCTGCACGAACTTCTCGAAGCCCCTCAGCTCCGGGACCTGGAAATAGGCACGCTCGACCTCGCCGGCCTGGTCGAGGAAGATGTCGATCTTCCCATGTCCCTCCAGGCGGGTGACCGGGTCGATGCTGATGCGGCGTCGGGCGTAGGCCGTTCCCGCCCGCTGGGCCCCTTCCTGCCAGGCGCCCTCGAGCCCCTCGTGCTGATCCGACATCGTTCTATATCTCCAAGCTCTTTTTGCTCAACGTTTTCCGCCGCAGCAGCGAGGCGGGAAGGCCGTAGCGGTAAAAGGTCCCGACCGGATCCGGGATGCCGTCCAGCACGCGGTCGATCGCTTCCTCGTCATCTTCCCCGATCAGGGAGGCGATCCCGGAGATCGCCTTTGCGCCGTGATCGAGCACACGGCTCGTGGGACCGGAGCACCCAGAGCAGGGCATGTTTCCGCCCACACAGGCGGCTTCGCAGCCTGCGCGTGTGGCCGGCCCCAGGCACAGCAGGCCCTGGGCGAGCAGACACGTCTCCTCGTCGATGAGGACCTCGTGTGGTCGCTTGAACTCGCTGATCGAGAGGTCCAGCGGCTTCGACTCCCT
>JBDHIM010000136.1:0-8910 GCA_039587445.1 Gemmatimonadota bacterium | reverse complement strand
ACGCACCGCTTCTCGTTGAACACGGCTTCGCCGGCGTCGGGATTCCCGGGAGGGTCGAAGTATTCGACCGTAAACAGGAAGGCTATGAGATCGCCGGTTTCCTGTGGGCTCAGATGTGGTCGGCGGATGTCCAGTTCCCGCATCCGCTCGACCATCTCCGGGCCGTGGTTCCACATGTCCGCCGCGAGGTCGTAGAAGGATCGGAGCCTGGGCGTCCGTCCCAGATCGGGTCCCTCCGAGCCACCCAACCCTTTTACCGCGTGACATTTGACACATCCCTTGGCTCCGAACACGCGTGAGCCGGCAGCCGCGTTCACCGCCGGTTCCGGCGGTGCCTGAGCGATGATCGAGCGCAGCGGCAGGAACAGCAGGATGGCGGCCAGACACAACACGGCTCGCCAGGCTCCGTCGCGGGCGCCCAGCCCGAGAACATTCTTCTTACTCATCGCGTCCTCCAAGAACCGAATCTCCCGCTCCCGCGACCCTAAAACGAACGCCCCCCTATCATTGCTCGGCGCCGAGGGCTCTGAGATACGCGGAAAGGTCCCGCATCTCGTCGCCTTCGAAACGCGGCCACTCCCTTTCCTCCTCCTCCAGCAGGTCGAACATGGCGGGTGCGTGCTCCCACATCGCCGTGGCCAGGCCGAGCGGCGAGAGCGCGGCTTCTGATTCGGACAGGGCTGGCGCTACCGAGGCTAGATCTCGGCCATGGCAGGCTCCGCACCCCTTCTGCACATACAGGCGCTCACCGATCTGGACATCGCCTTCCGTCTCGTAGAACCGAAGGTAGTACAGAAAGGCGATCAGGTCTGCCATCTCGGAGCCCTCGAACCTCGGAAACCCGACCCCGCGGGTCCGCATGGCTTGCAGCATGAGAGCGGAGTGATTCCACAGCCGGCCTGCAATCTCCGACACGGTGAGCTGCTGGGTCGCCGTTCGGAGTTCCGGCCCGAACGTGGTCCCCTCGCCGGCCGCGCCATGGCATGCCGTACAGCGCTTCGTGGCAAACAGCTGCCGACCCACGTTCGGATCGGGTGGCTGAAGCAGCTCGACGTTCCGATCGCGTAGGCTGGATGCCTGCCGAATATACGCCTGGATATCCGCGACTTCCCTTGCCACAAAAATCGGCATCGAGATTCTCATGCCTTCCAGCTCTGCCTGCATCCCGGGCCCGTGGTTCCACATGCCCTGGGCCAATGCGATGGGCGCTATGTAGGGGGCGTAATCGTCCAGGGCGATTCCGTCGCCACTCGTGCCTACTGAGTGGCAGTCGATGCAGCGCTTCTCCCGGAACCAACGCTCGCCGGCCTCTGCGTCGCCGGGCGCGTCGAAGAGCTTCACGTAGTAGATGTAGCTGATGATGTCGGCCAACTCGTCCTCGGTGAACGTCGGCCAGTCATAGCCTCGCGAACGGACCGTTTCGATCATGCCGGGAGTGTGGTTCCAGAACAGGCCGGCGAGCTGCAGCAGGCTGCGTCCGGCGCCGGCGGTCGCGAAGTCGGGACCCAGTGTACCTCCGTTTCCCCAGATGGCGTGGCATCTGACGCAGTCTCTGTCAACGAAAACTCGGCGACCGGATATCGGGTCCCCTGGGTAGAGCGCTACAGACTGCGCCCAAGCCGTCTGCAGCCCCGCCAGGAAGAGCCAAGCGGCGACTAGAAGCGCCTTGCGCCGAATCATCGAGGAAGCCCCTGGCCTGGCGTCACTCATCTCCGATTGCCCTGAAGTCCAGCAGTTTCCGATACGGTTCGGGCAGGTACCCCGCGACCCGCTCGGCCACTTCACTCGATTCCTCCCGCCCTTCCTCGATCTCCCAGATGGAAACGATCGGGACGAACTTGGTCGCGACCATGTAAAGGAGGATGAAGCCGGAAAACGTCGCCGCCATGATCGAGAGCTCGATCCAGGATGGAAGGTACTGGCCCGGTGACTCGATCTCCCAGATAGGGTTCACGGAGGTCGGCACGACGATGTTGTACCGTTCGAGCCACATGCCGATCATCACCGCGATCCCGGCTACGAGGACCCCGGGCGGGCTGCGCGTAGATCGACGCGCCATGAGGGCGAACGGGACGATGAAGCAGCCGGCGACCATGGTCCAGAACGGAATGGCATAGCGGCCCGACACCTTGGCCCAGAAAGTCCTCATCTCCGCGGGTTCCGCACCGTAGAACACCGTGAGATACTCGGCGAACGTGAAGTAGAACCAGAGCAGGCTGAACACGAGGAGCATGCGACCCAGGTAATCGAAGTGCACGGGCTTGAAGTAGTCCTCGAGATGGTATGCTCGCCGCAGCACGACCATCGCGACGAGGATCGCGGCGATGCCCGAGTGAATCGCTCCGATCACGAAGTACGGTCCGAAGATGGTGCTGTGCCACATCGGTCGTAGGGTCATGGCGAAGATCCAGCCGATCACCGTGTGAACCGAGATCGCTATGGGGATCACGGCGATCGAGAGGATTCCGATGACTTTGTGTAGGCGAGCGCGCTGCTCGGGCGTGTTCTGATAGCCAGCCGCCAGGAACTTGTACAGTCGCGGCGCCTTGATTCCGGAGTCGCGGATCCGCGCAAGATCGGGAATCAGCGGAACGTACAGGTAGATCGAGCTGGCGGTGAAGTAGAGGCCGATGCTGATCACGTCCCATAACAGAGGTGAGCTGAGCTGGGCGTTGAACAAGACGTTGAACAGCCGGTCTGGCCGCCCGAGGTCGATGATCGGCTGGATCGCCCCGAAGCCGATGACCAGCACCGTGATGAGCTCCGCGGAGCGCGTGATCGACCGCCGCCATTCCGCCTTGCTCACGCGCAGGATCGCCGAGATCAGCGTGCCCGCGTGACTGATCCCGATGAAGAAGACGAAACAGATGATGTAGATGCCCCAGTACTCGGGCCGGTTCAACCCGGTGCGGCCCAACCCGTACCGTACCTGCAGGTAGTAGGCGAAAAGCCCCCACAGGGTGACCGCGCCGAGGAGCCCCGCCATGACGTAGAAGCCGCGCGACGTCTCGACCAAGGGCCTGAGGAGGACGCGCTCATCGGCCGACATTCCTTCAAACTTCTCGGCCACCTCACGCTTCATCTCATTGCCTCGACGCGAGGTAGTAGACCTTGGGCTCCGTTCCGAGATCCTCCAGCAGCCGCATGGCGCGCGGATCTTCCTTGAGCTCGGCCACCCGGTGGGTCGGGTTATCGAGGTCGCCGAAGACGATCGCCCCGGTCGGACACGTCTCCGCGCACGCTGGCTGATAGTCTTCCTCCCGCAGGTCTCGCTCTTCCGCGCGGGCGTCTTCCCGAGCCTTCTGCAGGCGGTGATGACAGAACGTGCACTTCTCGATCACGCCCTTGGGCCGAACCGAAACATCGGGGTTCAGATGCTGCCGCTCGGACTCCGGCCACTCCGGGCCGTACCAGTTGAAGTACTTGACCGTGTAGGGGCATGCGTTGGCGCAGTAGCGGCAGCCGATGCAGCGCGGGTAGATCTGACCGACGATGCCCTCCTCGTTGATGTAGGTCGCCTCGACGGGGCACACTCTTATGCAGGGAGGGTTGTCGCACTGCATGCATGGGCGGGGGTAGAATCGCATGGTCGTATCGGGAAACTCCCCTTCCACCTCGACCTCGACCTTCATCCAGCTCATGGTGCGGTCCATCTCGGCCTGCTCTGGGGAGACGGTCGCGATGTTGTTCTCGCTCTTACACACTACCTCACATGCGCCACAGGCAGTGCAACGGTCCAGATCGATCACCATGCCCCAACGCGTCATCTTCCTCCCTCAGGCATCTTCCAGGCGCACGCGGGTCGAGAACCAACTTTGAAGGCCCGTCAGCGGATCAACCGTACCGTCCAGCAGCTGCAGAGGGCTCGCGACGGTTCCGTCAGGGTGTCGTAGGCCGTAGGGCGCGGAGACCGATCCCGGCGCCGCTCCAGGGAACACCTTGACCAGGGCTTCATAGCGGCCGCTGGGCGACACTACGCGGATCCGAGCATCGTTTTGCAGGCCCAGTTCCTCGGCAGTCACCGGATTCACTTCCACCCAGGGCTGCCAATAGACCTCCGGAAACAGGCTCGGGCGCTCCGCGAGCCAGCGCTGGAGCGAGAGCGTGCCCGATGCCAGGGTCGAAAGGCGATAGGGTATGAGTTGCAACGGATAATCATCCGTTTCGGAAGTGGCTGGAGGTGCGACATCGATGTATGGCTCCCGGGCGTCCACTTGCAGAGCGTCAAGCAGTGCGGGCGGCAGCAGGTGGATCCGGCCGTCCGGCGTCGCGGAGAGGTTGCCCGGGTCCGTGTCGTCGTAGTAGAGGTCGGTCCAGCCGCCACGCTCGACGAGTTCACGCCAGAAGGCTTCAAAGTCAGTGTGCACCGGAAGCCACCAACCTCGTTGCTCCATCTGCCTGTGGTGCTCGCGCTCGAACTCGCTTCCGAACACCGTCCCGCGCCGAGCCTCATAGAGGCCCTTGGCTCGCGCTTTCAGCAGAGTGTCTGAACCCTCGTACGGGAGGCTCTGCGCAACGCTGCCACCGAGGTTCGTCGCGATCGCGAGCAACACCTCAGCGGTGTCCGTCCCGCCCTCCGGCGGTTCCACCAGCGGCCGATTCACGCTCCAGACGGGATAGGGATACGAACGGGGCGCCGGGGCGTCCTGCCAGCGCTCATATGGAAGAAGATCCGGAAGAACCATGTCGGCGTGGCGCGTGGTCTCATCCAGAAACGGGGAGAAACTGACGACGAACGGGATCTTTTCGAGCGCCTCCCGCCACACCTCGGGCCTAGGGGATGAAGCGAGCGGGTTCGCGTAGTAGAGAAGGAGCGCGCCGACGTTGCCCTCGCTACCCACAGCTACGCGTTCGGCAAAAGACAACTCCGGGCTACCGCTGCCGAACCGCGGCACGCCGCCGGCTACAGGCACACGCCTTCCGCCAGCGTCTGCCGTGGAGTCCAGAACCGGTTCAGCGAGCGGTTCGAGAGGCGGCTCATCACCGAACAACACGGTACCGGGGCGGTTGATGCTTCCCATGAGAAGGTTGAGGCTGTGCACGGCCAGGCCCGCCAGCAGTCCGTTTGGGGCGCGCGTGACTTGTTCACCGCACACGGCCACTGGTGGGCGGCCCCGCGCAAAGGCTCTTGCCAGCGACGCGATCCGTTCGACCGGCACGCCCGTGATGACCGAGACCTCCTCCGTTCTGTAATTGCTCGACACGAGGGACCGGTACCCCGCCCGCAGACGGCCCTGCTCGTCGGTGAAATCCTCGAAGCCGGCGACGTGCTCGGCCACGAACTGAGCGTCGTACAACTCGTCCCTGATCAAGACGTAGGCGATGCCCAGGGCAAGGACGGCGTGCGTCCCCGGCCGAACGGCCACCCACTCGTGCGATCGCGCGGCCGTCCGCGAGAAGCGCGTGTCGACTTGAACGAAGTGTGGCCGCCGCTGGTTCGCATGCTCGGGATCTGCAAACGCCACGAAAGCCTGCAGCGGGGACCACCACGATTCGAAGAGCGGAGCGCCGAAAGAGATCACGATCTCGCTGCGCTCAAGGTCGTAGCCCGGCCGGCGCCGCATCCCGTGCATGACCTCCATGATCGCGTCCGTGCCATCGGCATACTCGTCGGCCACGTAGTTCGGTGATCCGAACGCCTTCATGAACTGGCCCCACAGGTCGCGCATCGTTCCCGCGCAGTAGCCGGCCAGGAGGGCCAGACTCTCCGGTCGGCCGGACGCACGAAGCTCACCCAGGCGCTCGCTCAACTGGGTGATCGACTGCTCTCGCGAAATCTCTTCCCACTGCCCGGAGCCTCGGGGACCCGTGCGCACCAGCGGAGCCGCGATGCGTTCTGGGTGATAGAGCGTCTGCACCCCAGCGACTCCTCGCGGACAGAGCCCGCCGCGGCTCATAGGATGGAGCCGATTGCCGCCGATTCTGACCAGACGCCCGTCTACCACGCGCCCACGGATGCCACAGCGTGCGGGACAGATCATGCACGTGGACGAGAGATGCTTCTCGATGCCCGGTGCCCAGCCGACCTCCGAAGCCTCCTGAGCTTCCCAGAAGACATCGGTCGTGCCTCGCAGAGCGAGCGCTGCCGAGGCGGCGCTCACGGTCCACACGAACTCTCGTCGAGTCCTTGCGCTTCTAGCGGTGGCACGCGTTGCAGTCGAGCGTCTCTCCACGCTCGCGATGACAGTCCATGCAGTACTCCATGCTCATCGAGACCAGCGGGCGCTCGGGCGGAAGCTCAGTCGCGGCGATGTCACCGTGGCATTCCTGGCACTCCAATTCTCCGATTCCGACATGTCGGCGGTGTGTGTAGAAAACGTGATCCGGAAGCCGGAACAGCTTGTTGAACCGGAGTGGCTGCCCCTGATCGATCAGCTCGGTAACCCGTGCGGCCTCCTCCGATTCGCCCTGCGGGGTATCGTGGCACTCCGAGCAGATCTCGGCGTTCGGCAACCCGGCATGTGCGCCGTCGCGGATGTACTCGTGGCAAAAATCGCAATCGAGGGCTTCGCCTTCGATGTGGATCAGGTGATTAAACGCGATGGGTTGCGGGACGGCGGGGCTGCGATTCACCGCGAGCACGAGGGTGAGCGCTACAACAAGAATCGCGAGGGGAATCAGGGCAAGGAGTGGGGATCGCCCTGCTTCGCCCATACAGCGTAACGATGCGGGAGCCAGCGATCCTCGTCCTCTGCAGGCAAGCCGTCGTCCTTGCACCCTCGTTAGCTTTCTTGTGCTTAGCGCAGGAAGCTGCCTAGGGTGAACTCGTCTCAATGGACGAGTCCGCTAATCTATCGGCTCGGCTGACGCCGCTTGTCTGATCTGGTTTCCGGATCGAGGCTCTACTTTGAGTGCAGCCTCAGGATCGCATGTTGAGATAAGCCCGAGCATTGCGCCCAATGAGTTCTCTCATTGTAGCGTCTCGGGGGCGGGCCGTCTGTCCGGAAGCGCTCCCGTAGACCTGTCATGCATGTGCCGGGTTGGATGTGGGGCGTTTCCCGACACCTCAAGCTTGGTGCCGCCGATAACGAAGGCATCCTAACGGCCGCTGCACGTCACCGACTGAGCGCGATCCCCGGCGCAGGTCATTCAGCGAGAGCGATCCTCCAACCCCTCGCCGGTCGGCTCCTCAACGGTGCCGATGCCGCAGCGCATGATTCGGTCGCCGTTCTCGTCGAGCCGCCAATTGAAGAATGCCGGGCTCTCGGTCTGTACGATGTGGTACATATCGGCGAAGAAGCTCTCTGGAAGCGTGACCAAAAAAAGGTCCTCCGCCCAGTAGCCGATCTCGTCGGGATTGGGCTCGAAGTGGATCCTCACGCCTCTGGTCTCTGTTCCCGTTTGTCCCGCAGCAGGCTCCAGGAACAGGTAGCGAGAGATCTCGTCGGAGGCTCGGCGCGTGACCCCAACCCTATAGGTGGCGATCTCCAGAGTGGGCATGGCGCTTCTCCTGGCAGCTGGGTGGATCGGATGAGATCGTAAGCTAGGCCGTACGCACCAGAAGCGAGCAGGGGGCGGCGTGCGAGCCGCCCCCTCACTCGACATTAGATCTACGGATCCGGATACGCCGTCTCGTCTGCCATGGCCTTGTAGAGGTCCTTGAGGTCGTCCAGCTCGGTCACCCCCAGGTTGAGCATCTGGGTGCCCAACTGACCGAACTTGACCTTGTGCTGGGCCTCGTTGGACTTCATGCGGAAGAAGCTGCCCACGCTGAAGCTGCCGTCCACCATGATCTCAGTGCCGTCGGCCCCGTGGCACAAGGCGCAGTTCGCATCGGAGTAGATGGTGTTGCCGTTCCCTGCGTCGCCATCCCTGCCGATGTTGGAAGGGGTCCAGCTCCCGGTCGGATACGAGCCGCTGGTCGTGAAGTCGTACAGCTCGTCGGTATCGACGACCTCTTCCTTCAGGAACTTCACCAGATCCCAGACCTGCTCATCCGTCATGAACTCGGAGAAGTTCGGCATCTGGTCGCCGGTCGTCGAGTTGGTAGCCGGATCGTAGGAGGCCAGATCGGCGTCCAGGTCGCGGCGCCCCGTGGACTTCATGATGTCGTCAAACAATGAGGTTCACGGATGAAACGTTCGGCCGTGTCGTTCGTGGAGACCGGCTAATGTAGGCTCCTGCGTTGCCCAGCAGGTCCCAGCCGTGACACTGCTTGCAGCGGTAGAAGTCCGCGAACCCGCTGAAGTGGTCTTCGTTCGCGCCGAAATCCCAGCCGGTTTCCGAGGCCCAGAACTTGTCGAACATCTGTCCGCCGTTGATCCCGTCGGCACCCTCGAAGCCGGGAGGATCGCCGGGATCAGCGCCGGGATCTGGATACATCGTCTCGTCTGCCATGGCCTTGTAGAGGTCCCGCATATCGTCTAGTTCAGTCACTCCCAAGTTGAGCATCTGGGTGCCCAACTGACCGAACTTGACCTTGTGCTGGGCCTCGTTGCCCTTCATGCGGAAGAAGCTTCCGACGCTGAAGCTGCCGTCCACCATGATCTCAGTGCCGTCGGCCCCGTGGCAGAAGGCGCAGTTCGCATCGGCGTAAGTGCTGTTGCCGTTCGCCGCACTGCCATCCTTGCCGATGTTCGACGGGGTCCAGGAGCCTGTCGGATACGAGCCGCTGGTCGTGAAATCGTACAGTTCGTCGGTATCGAGGACCTCTTCCTTCAGGAACTTCACCAGATCCCAGACCTGCTCATCCGTCATGAACTCGCTGACGTTCGGCATCTGGTCGCCGACGGTCGAGTTGGTGTCAGGATCGTAGGAGGCCAGATCGGCGTCCAGGTTGCGGCGTCCCGATGACCGCATGATGTCGTCAAACAACTCCTGCGGCGTGTGTTCGGCGGCGTGTTCCTTGAGGTTCACGGATGAAACGTTCGGCCGTGTCGTTCGTGGAGACCGGCTAATGTAGGCTCCTGC